>CADCRB010000041.1 GCA_902803745.1 uncultured Lachnospiraceae bacterium | reverse complement strand
CGGCGGATTTCAGGCTGTCCAAGATGACTCCTCCGCAGAATCTTTATTATGATGAGCATTATCTGTGTACAGTTGCAGCAGGCGGGGATCCCTGTATCGTAAAGCCTCTGAGAATGGGCATAAGACATGGGCATAAGGTGATAGTAAACCGTCAGCTGTGTATAGCGAATGCCTTTGAGCAGGTGCTTGAGGAGCGGACTCCTTCTTTTCACCGGGCGGTGAGAGGCTTCTATGATACTTATGGTTTTCCCGTTGCAAAGCATATCCGCCGGAAGAGCACGGCAGATCTTGTATATATTATTATGAAACCGCTTGAATGGATTTTTCTGACGGTGCTCTATCTTACAGATGTGCATCCGGAGAACCGCATAGCGATGCAATACACAGGAGCAGATATTAAGGAGATATTGACGGATCATGGATGCTGAGATGATCAATGAACTGATCCTTTTTGGCATAGTGCTGTTGCAGATACTGACAGTAGTCTGCATGATCCTGCTTGCCGGACGTATGCCCGGTGATTACGGGAAGGGCTCTGCCGGATCAGTGATAAAGGCTTTGATCGCCATCGCCGGATCTGCGCTTATTACGGCGGGCTGCATAGTTTTTATTATAATTGCCCTGCATACAGGATCGGCTCCTCGTGAGGAATATATGAGACGAAGATCGGCAGAGGCGGAAGCAGAGCAGGCGGCAAATAATATCAGTGAAGATGAGGACTGGGAAGAGGCTGTCATATCTTATGATCAGGTGCCTGAGGAATATACGGCTGAGATCCCGGAAGAGCAGCCGGAAGGGCTGCCGGAGACAGCTATGGAGAATACGAATGTCGATGATGTGACGACCGACGGTATGGTGGCTGTATATACCAGGTATTTTGCGGGGCAGGAGGGAAGCAAATACGAGACTGACTGGGATGCAAAGGGCGTGCCCGGCGCTGTGCTGTATGAAGATGATGAGGTAATACGTTATCTTAGATATGACAGACTCTCTAAAAATGGAAAATGCTGTCTCTATGTATATTATGAAGATACTAAAGACGGATCGGCAGATACAAGGATATTGGATATGTATGCTTATGATACGGAAACCGGAGAGGTGATCGACTCGGGAAGAAGGGCCTGGGCAGATGTGGGGACACCCGAATACCGGGAAGCAACCGGAGAATGAGAGATGAGTATTTTAATCTTTGATTTCTCCGGGATATATGAAGCTGAGGGGATTGCCGGCTGCGGGACCTGCCTTGATCTCAAGGATCTTTCAGGGACGGGAATGTATGTGGATGAAGAAGCGGAGCGGACGATAAGGGAAAGGCTTGAAAAAGCGGGAGGTCCTGAAGGATATTTACTGCGCTTCCTTGATAACGGAAATTATCATTATATGTCCCGTATCCTTGCTTCATATATTAAAGAACCCTTTGATCTCATCACCTTTGATCATCATACGGATGACCAGCCCCCCGCTTTTGCGGGATTAAAATCCTGCGGATCCTGGAGACTTGATATAATGAATGAAAACAGGATGCTGCAGAGTTCATTTCTTATTCAGAGCGCGGAGGACTTTGGGAAGCTTTATTCGCCATCCTCGCTGCCGCTTTACATTTCCCTTGATAAGGATATACTTTCAGAGGAGGCGCTGAAAACAAACTGGGATCAGGGCGATATGAGTGAAGAGGAGCTTTTTTCGATACTCGATACTCTGTTTAAGACCAGGAACGTGATCGCTTTTGATGTGTGCGGAGAGGATCTTGCGGATGCGCCCTGTGATGCGAATGAAAGGTTCAACCGCAGCCTTATCGATGAATTGACCCGCTGGAGAAATATGGCTTCTTTTTGAAGCTTTTCCCGTCGCGGAAAAGATCATCCTTTTGAGGCTCGGGACAAAAATAAACAAAGGAGCATGATATGAGTCAGGCAGATGTGATATTCAAAAAAATGTGCGAAGAGATACTGGAGCACGGAACGGATAATAAAGGCGAAGAGATAAGACCTAAATGGGAGGACGGGACTCCTGCTTATACTCTGGCAAGCTTCGGAGTGGTAAACAGATATGATCTCTCAAAAGAATTCCCGGCGCTTACCTTCAGAAAGATCGCCTTCAAGACATGCATAGACGAGCTCCTCTGGATATGGCAGAAACAATCGGAGAATGTTCATGACCTTAAGGGCCATATCTGGGATTCCTGGGCTGATGATACGGGATCCATCGGAAAGGCCTACGGCTATCAGCAGGCAAAGAAGCATTTCTATACCGATGTCAAAGAGGAGGCTCTCGTCAAGGCCTTCGGCGGACTTACCGGAGCGAACGGACATATATATGCCGAAAAGGCGGAAAGAGGCGGAAGGAACGGCTTCCTTATGACGCAGCTCGACAAGGCGATATATGATCTTAAGACGACTCCTTTCTCAAGAAGGATCCTGGTCACTATGTGGAATCCTGAGGAGCAGTACGAGATGCATCTGGCGCCCTGCGCCTATGAAATGACCTTCATGGTCACAAAAGAGAATGATGAGGACAAGCTCACATTAAACGGCATCCTGACGCAGCGCTCGAATGATCTTCTCGCGGCCGGCAACTGGAATGTGGTGCAGTACTCGGTCCTGATCCATATGCTTGCGCATATCTGCGGGATGAAGGCCGGAGAGTTTGTGCATGTGATCGGAAATGCGCATATCTATGACAGGCATATTGAGATAGTCAGGGAGCTCATCACACGTCCTCAGTATCCTGCGCCGAAATTCTCCATTACGGGAGCGATAAGCGACTTTTACGATTTTACCGTGGATGATTTTTCGCTCACTGAATATGAGTATGGGCCGCAGGTGCCCAATATTCCCGTGGCAGTGTAAATATTATAGATTATTGAAGCTGATATTTATGCTCTCCGGAGCAAGATATTTTCAGCTTGTAGTTTTTTCTCAGCTATGTTACTAAGAAAGTGCCTATATGTAGTCCGAGAGTCACGGGACCGCAGTTATTCACATCCTTGTTCAGTAACTGCTCTCGCGTACATCCTTGTACGCTCGCCCCTGAGTTTAGGAGCACTTTCTAAGT
>CADCRB010000040.1 GCA_902803745.1 uncultured Lachnospiraceae bacterium | reverse complement strand
AAGCGGCTCGCATTTCAAAAGCTTTCTCAGCGCAGATTTTATTATATGCGTGACAGGAGGCACGACGCTTGCTATGATAGCGCCCTCTATCTCATCCCTGTTTATGCCGTGCAGCTCAAGTATCGTCTTTATTACGACGGCATACTCAAGCTCGGTCTTATTCAAATCAGTGGCGAATCTCTCCGTGAAAAAGATCCTGTCATCCTCGCCGAGACAGCCCGCCACGACATTGGTATTTCCCATATCCAGTGCAAGTATCATATTTATGAGCTCCTTCTTACAGCGTTGATGACTCTGACTATGACAGGAACCAATACAAGATCAAGGATCAGCTCGACAAGGAAATTGACGCCGATAAGACCCATGATCACATATACAAATGCACTCTCGAATCCTGCAGCCTGTCCCCAGGAAGAGATCAGATCATAGAAGAAGATAAGCACGCCTATACAGAATATGCCGGTATTGCAGATAGGTGCAGCAACTGCCGCTACTGCAACAGCTCCGGTCATGCTTTTCGATGAAAGCTTATCAACAGCCAGTCCGGAAATGAGTCCGGCTACTGTTCCCTTGAGCAGTACGATGCTTACTGTAGCGGCAGGATTCTGGGCAAACATGATGGCTCCGCCTGCATCAGCGCCGGAAACCACAGATACCAGTACTATTATCGAAAAGACCAGGCCAAGAACGCCGCCGGTAAGAGGTCCGAAAAGAATCGCGCCTATTATAATAGGAACAAGTGACAATGTGGGAGTGAAGGGTCCCAGACGAATGCCGCTTCCTATGGTCTGAAGTACAATGACTAATGCTACGAGCACCGCAGTGCCGACAAGGCGCTGTGTCTTAGTGAATTTTCTGTTCATTTTGGTCACCTCCGCTGACGTTCCCCCTTCTGGGGATACATTGCTACTTTATCTACGAAGAAGAAATATATCATTATTAAAGGCTTTTGTCTATCTGCGTTTTCTGCATTTTCTGCGTTTTCTGCATTTTCTGCGTTTTCTGCTCGATAACGTATTTTCTACATCAAGTCTTTGATCTTGTTAAACCCTTCTTGTGTTCAAAGATCAGTCAGAAATGACATTCCAGACAGAAACTGCTCTGCCTTACGACAGATTTTTGTCGTCATTAACTCCCGTAGATATTTATATTTCATATAAAATATGATATCATATTGAGCATGAAAAAAATAATGATCGTTTCTTCAAATACACAAAAGATGCATGATCTGGTGAACGTGATGGAGTCCTACTACAGAGTCCAGGGCATATTGATGACGAACACCAATCTGCTCAGCGACCTGACTATAGGGCGTCCGGACTGCATAGTAGTATACGCGGAGGCTGTAGCTCGTACCAAGCTCTTCGGCGTGATCGATCTAAGAGAAAATGAAGATCTGCTGAGTGTGCCAATGCTGCTCATAGCTGACGATAATGATGTCGAAACTTTCAAGATGCATGTTAAGCCGGGACCCGATGCCACCATCGCAAAGGATGCGGCCTATTCCGACATCAAGCTTGCCATTGACAAGCTCTGTGCCACATCTGAGAAATCATATAAAATACTCGTAGTAGATGATGATCCCGTGGCGCTTAAGCTCGTGAGATCGCATCTAGAGTCTCAATACAAGGTCAACTGCGTAAAATCAGGAATGCTGGCTCTAAAATTTCTGGAAAAGCAGCAGGTCGATCTCATCCTGCTTGACTGCTTCATGCCTGAGATGACCGGTCCGCAGACCCTTCAGCTCATCAGAAACATGCCTAGTCACAAGCGTACTCCCGTGATATTCCTTACAGGAAACTCTGAGAGGAATATGGTGATGAACGCATTGAACCTGCACCCTTCAGGCTTTCTGGTCAAGCCGGTCAGAAAAGACGAGCTTCTTAATAAGATAGACGACGTCCTCGACGCCTGATCCCACAGACAATCCTGTATTAAACCAATCTGTTATGACTGCTTCCGACTACCGTTTCCGAGTCGGAAGTATTTTTTTTGAAAAAATTTTAAAAATAATCGAAACCTCCGTTTATATTTTGCGTCTATATAGTCAGAAGCGAAAAAAAGCCCAAAAGGCGCAATATAAAACGGAGGACAAAAAAATGAAAAAGAATACGATCGCAGCTATACTTATCGGAACCGTCGTTACGACATCACTTGCAGGATGCGGGAATGGATATGCCCCTTCTGCCGCAGCAACATCAGACAGCGCTCCTGCTTATATCGAGGCTGAGTATCCGGAGGAAAGCAGCAGGCCGGATTACGAATCGGAAGATATGGCAGCAGGATGCTATGACTCTTATGAAGAAGCTGCCGGATGCTATGATTCATATGATACCGCAGCAGAAAAAGGATATGTTGATGCCTGTACAGAAGAAGCGCTCTGCCCCGGAAACTACTACCCTGCTCCGGTCTACAACTCCGGAGAAACCTATAAGAGCGTCAGGGAAAATGAATTTAAGGACACAGCCACTTCTCCCCTTTCAACCTTCGGCGCTGACATCGACACAGCAAGCTATTCCAATCTTCGCAGGATGATAAATGACGGTTATTCTCTTTCCGATATCCCCGAGGGTTCGATACGGACCGAAGAGCTTGTAAATTACTTTGATTACGACTATAAGACTCCGGGACGCGGCGATACTTTCGCAGTGAACGCTTCCATCATAGACTGCCCCTGGAACTTTAATACAAAGCTTGTAAATCTCGGTATCAAGGCAAAGGAGCAAAGCGATATAGCTGACACTCCTTCAAATATAGTATTTCTTATAGATGTATCAGGATCGATGGAGTCATATGACAAGCTCCCGCTGCTGCAGATGGGCTTCAATATGCTTGTAGATGATCTGAATGAAAACGACAGAGTATCCATAGTCACCTATGCCTCATCCTCGGATATCGTGATCGCAGGAGTCCCCGGAGACAGGCACACGGAGATCAAAAGAGCCATAAACAGCCTTGAAGCTTCCGGCTCTACAAACGGCGGAGAAGGCATCAGATCTGCATATAAGCTGGCAGAAAAATACTTCATCAAAGGCGGCAACAACCGTGTCATCATGGCTACGGACGGCGACCTGAACGTGGGCATCACTTCTGAGGATGAGCTGGAAAAGCTTATCACTGACAAGAAGGAAGGCGGGGTATTCCTTTCGGTGCTGGGCTTCGGTACAGGCAATTATAATGAGGCAACACTTGAAACCCTTGCTGACAAAGGAAACGGTAATTATTCATATATTGACTGCCTGTCAGAGGCTAAGAAAACACTTATAGACGAGTTTGATTCCACTCTTTATACAGTGGCAAAGGATGTAAAGTTCCAGGTTGAATTTAATCCGAAATATGTATCCGAATACCGTCTGATAGGCTATGAGAACAGACAGATGTCTGCACAGGATTTCAGCGATGACACAAAGGACGGCGGTGAGATCGGAAGCGGACACGCTATGACAGCGCTCTATGAAGTAAAACTGAATGAGACAGGTAAAGACGGCAACACCTCTCTTCGCTACCAGAATACCGATCTGTCAGAAATAGGCGAGAAATCTGACGAGTGGATGACAGTATCCGTCAGATATAAGGAGCCCGAGGAAGATGA
Organism: uncultured Lachnospiraceae bacterium; assembly: GCA_902803745.1. GTDB lineage: Bacteria > Bacillota > Clostridia > Lachnospirales > Lachnospiraceae > NK4A144. The sequence goes on along the minus strand of CADCRB010000040.1, from coordinate 4,241 downwards.
ATCAAAGCTCATATATTTCCCTGTAGGAAGTGAGTGCTATACCGCAAGGCCGAATTGTGATACACTTTTCGCAGCATATGTCGCAGAGTGCGGTATGATAATCAACAACAGTGAGTACGTGGGAACCCTTGACCTCAGGGATGTATCAGAGCAGGTAGCCGGACTCGAGCTTGATGACGAATATAAGGAGGAATTCCTGGAGCTGATCAGGACGATCTGATCAGCATTCCGGACAGATATGCAGGATCACGAGATCGTAGACCTTTACTGGGCAAGAAACGAAAACGCAATAAAAGAGACAAATGTCAAATACGGCGGATACTGCAGAACGATCGCAATGAACATTGTAGCAAATGCGGAAGATTCTGAGGAATGTATAAATGACACCTACCTGTCGGCCTGGAATACCATGCCCGAAGAGCGTCCGCAAATGCTCGCTCCTTATCTCGCAGCGATCGTAAGAAACCACGCGCTTACACTGTATCGCAAAGCACATTCCATCAAACGCGGGGCGGGACAGACCGCTCTCGCGCTTGATGAACTCTGTGAAGTGGCAGACTCCTCTTCTACCGAGGAAATGGCAGATATGTCCCTTCTCTCAGAGCACATTAATAAATTCCTCGCAGGGCTCGGTTCCAATGACAGAATAATATTTGTAAGGCGTTACTTCTATGTCGATGCGCTTTCCGATATTGCAGAGAAGCTTTCGATGTCAGAATCCGCTGTCAAATCCCAGCTTTTCAGAACCCGTCAGAAACTGAAGTCATACCTCATACAGGAGGGATATGAACTGTGAATTCCAATGATCTGATGAACGCCCTGTCAGGGCTTGATCCAAAATACATAGATGAAGCTGCTTTTGAGCTGAAGGAAACTCCTGTAAAAAAGGATAAGGTAAAAGCCTTCCGTCTTAAGAAAGCCCTCTACATTGCGCTTCCTGCAGCAGCGGTGGCTTTCCTTACGATCACAGTGATGCTTCCGTTTATAATGCGCTTAGGATCGAGTGACCAGGCTTCCTCTCCTGCATCAGATCAGGCATATGATGCAGCCGATACCGCAGAAGCCTATGATGCAGAGGAAGCTGCCGCAGAGGAACCGGCTCCTGCATATGAAGCAGAAGAAGCTGCTGAAGCTCCCGCCTACGAAGCTGAAGAGGCTGCAGCTGAAGGAGCGGCTCCGGCTTATGAAGCTGAGGAAGCCGCTGATGCCGGCTCGGCATTTAGTGCTGAAGAGGCTGTCGGCATCGCCCCGGCAAACGAAGCTGAGAAGGCAGCAGAGGCTGCCGAAGATGCCGTAGCAGAAAGCAGCTATCATCTGGATAAGGCTGAATACAAGGAAGGAATGATCACTCTTAATATCACAGGAGAACTGCCCTCTGACTTGCAGAATATGCAGTACAGCATTATAAGATCAGATGAAGACGATTCCGGAAAGCCTCTGGCCGAGGGAGATCTGGAAGATATCATCACAGGGTATGATCCTCTTATCCTCGATCTTACCAAACTCGAACTGTCCAAAGGCACGTATATGCTTTCGATCGGAACAGAGAGCATAGAATTCACGGTATAACTTAAGGGGATGCCTTTCGGCATCCCCTTATCACTTAAAAATCAAAATGATTTTGGGAGGTCATTTTGAAAAAAGCGCTGTCGACAGATATCTGTCACCGGAATCAGGAAGAAGGACTACTATATTCTTCCCTTCATTCTCCGGCCTTGAAGCTACGATAGATGCAGCCTTCAGAGCAGCTCCCGAAGATATCCCTACAAGAACTCCTTCAGATACTGCAAATCTTCTTCCCTCTTCAAATGCATCATCATTTTCGATCGTTATGATCTCATCATAAACCTTTGTGTTAAGCACAGCAGGGACAAAGCCTGCGCCTATTCCCTGTATCTTATGAGGACCGGCTGTTCCCTTGGAAAGCACCGGAGATGATGCAGGCTCCACAGCTATTATCTTTACGTCAGGATTTTTCTCCTTCAGAAACTCACCTGCACCGGTAAGGGTTCCGCCTGTGCCTACGCCGGCGATAAAGAAATCGACCTTGCCGTCAGTCTGCTCCCAGATCTCAGGTCCTGTAGTCTCTTTGTGAGCTTTGGGATTGGCCTTATTATCAAACTGTGAAAGAATGACTGAGCCCTCTATCTCTTTATTAAGCTCCTCAGCCTTTGCTATGGCTCCCTTCATACCCTTTGCGCCCTCGGTAAGCACTATCTCTGCGCCATATGCCTTAAGAAGATTGCGTCTTTCTACAGACATTGTATCCGGAAGTGTAAGTATAGCCTTATAGCCTTTTGCTGTAGCGACCGATGCAATTCCTATACCTGTATTACCGGAGGTCGGCTCTATGATAGTAGCGCCGGGCTTAAGCTTGCCGCTCTGCTCTGCATCCTCTATCATAGCAAGCGCTATCCTGTCCTTAACTGAACCTGCAGGATTGAAAAGCTCAACCTTTGCAAGTATCTCAGCCTTATCTGCTCCTGCTGCCTTGGCATATCTGCTGACCTTTACCAGGGGGGTATTTCCTATAAGTTCCAAAGCGCTGTTCTTAATGTCTGACATGATCTTATCCTCCTTTTATCATCTTTGATAATTTATACTCTGTATTTCCTACAGGCTTAGTATGATTTATGTTGATAATACTATAATCCCCTCGGAATGATTTGTCAATCATTTTTTTATTTAATTCTTTCATGCGATAAATTGACAATCTCCTCCCAGGGCTGAATAATAATTAATAATCTTTCCTATTAACCCTGCTTTAGATATTGTTTCAAACAGGAGGTATGCAATATGTTAAAAAGGAAGTTTCTGATTAAGGTTATGGCCGCTGCGATCGCCGCAACAATGGTTATAGCACCTGCAACAGCGCTTGCCGAGGGTGGCGAGACGGTCGATGCTCTCGATCAGGATGTCACGATGGATTTCGGTGACCTTACTGAAAATGAAGAGCATCAGTCTGCGGTGTCAGTAGTGTCAGGAAGTGAACACACTGCTTCTGTTACCACGGGAAATCTCACAAGTGATGCGGGACCGGGCGCTTCTGCCTCTGCTGTGGAAGGTTCTGAGATCAATCTTGACGTAAACGGTAATATTGAAAGTAACGGCTACGGTGTGAAAACGGAAGCCTATGATGGCAGTACTACTACCGTGGTCGTTAATGGCGATGTAACATCTGCTGACAGCGGCGGTGTGGATGCAGAGGCCGGATCGTACGAGACCAGCGCGGAAGAAACTGATAACAGCGCTGTAAATGTTATAGTAAATGGCGACGTATCCGCTCATGCAGAAGGCGTGTATACTTCTGCTGAGCTTAACTGCACATCGAATGTGACGGTTAATGGCGATGTCGAGAGTGAATGGACCGGCGTCATTTCTTATGCAGACGGGGGCACTGCTGCCTGCAACGTTGATATTACGGGTAATGTTAAAGGTGGTGAGTATTCCGGCATCATAGCCGGGGCATATGGCGACGGTACCAACAATATAAAGACAGGCGGTGATGTCAGCGCCGAGGGAACCGGTGTTTATATGCGTGCCTTTGGTTTAGATTATGGGAAGCCTGTGAATAATATTGTGATAGAGGGAACTCTCTCTGCCAAGGAAGCTGCTGTGGTCAGTACCGGTGATGGTGAAAACACACTCACTGTCTGGAAGATCGAAACTCCCGGATATACCGCAGCAAAGTATGAATATAACGAGACAACCAGAGATTTGGAGCTTGTTGAAGACGAGGAGGCTGCTCAGCAGATCCAGTACATCATAAAGGTCAAACAGACTGACGGGGCATCCCTCAGAGCTACTGATGCAAACGGTAATGCCCTTGCTACGGTCACGGGCGTTAACGGCAATGCCCTTGAGTATGCTTATGAGGGCGATAAAGTCCTCCTTAAGGTTGACGTGAGTGATGATTACAGGCTTGATGCGGCTTATGGTGATGATGGACAGAAGCTTAAGCTTGTAAAGGATGCGAGCGGAAATTATTACATCAACGTGCCCAGGAACGGCGGAGTTTCTTTCTCAGTAAAGCTTACCTATGTAGGCCACGATAAAGACGATGACGATGATGATAAAGATAGTAAAAAAGATGGCGATGTAATGGATGCTGAATTTGAAGAAAAATAAAAAGATAAAGTTCTAGGAAACTAGAACTTTGCTTTTATGAAAGGATATAATATGGAAAAATATAAATCACGTGCTGATGTCCCTGAAAAATATAAGTGGGATTTAACCGATTT
>CADCRB010000039.1 GCA_902803745.1 uncultured Lachnospiraceae bacterium | reverse complement strand
TATGTTAACGACGAACAGTAATTTTGACAAGGAAGCATTCAAGAAGGAAGTGAAGGAGCAGGTCAAGGTACTCTACAGGAAGACTCTGCAGGAAGCAAGTCCGCAGCAGGTGTACCAGGCAGTGTGCTATGCGGTAAAGGACACGATCATAGACAACTGGATGAAGACCCAGAAGGCTATGGATGCGCAGGATCCGAAGACCGTGTACTACATGTCCATGGAATTCCTCATGGGGCGTGCTCTTGGAAACAACCTTATAAATCTTTGTGAATATAAGGAAGTGAAGAAGGCCCTTAAGGAGATGGATGTGGATCTGAATGCGGTCGAGGACCAGGAGCCGGATGCAGCCCTTGGAAACGGAGGACTCGGAAGGCTTGCGGCATGTTTCCTTGATTCACTGGCAACTCTGGGATATCCGGCATACGGCTGCGGGATCAGATACAGATATGGTATGTTCAAGCAGAAGATAAGGGACGGATATCAGCTGGAGGCTCCCGATGACTGGCTGAGAGACGGCAATCCTTTCGAGCTCAGACGTCATGAGTACAAGAAGGAAGTGAAATTCGGTGGTTATGTCAGAGTAGAGACAGATGAAAAGGGACGAAATAAATTCATTCAGGAGGGATATCAGTCGGTTAATGCAATACCTTATGATATGCCTATCGTAGGATACGGAAACGGTATTGTGAATACACTTCGTATCTGGGATGCTGAGCCGGTTGAATGTTTTGAGCTGGATTCTTTTGATAAAGGTGATTATCACAAGGCGGTAGAGCAGGATAATCTTGCCCGCAATATTGTAGAGGTTCTTTATCCCAATGACAATCATTATGCAGGCAAGGAGCTGAGACTTAAGCAGCAGTACTTCTTTATTTCCGCTTCGGTTCAGGAGGCTGTGGCCAAGTATATGAGGAAGCATGATGATATAAAGAAATTTGCTGATAAAAATGTCTTCCAGCTTAACGATACTCATCCTACTGTAGCTGTTCCGGAGCTTATGAGGATACTTATGGATGAGCAGGGCCTTACCTGGGACGAGGCATGGAATGTTACGACCAGAACCTGCGCATATACAAATCATACGATCATGAGTGAAGCTTTGGAGAAGTGGCCTTTAGAGCTTTTCTCGAGACTTCTTCCCAGAATATATCAGATAATAGAGGAGATCAACCGTCGTTTCTGCCTCCATATCAGCGAGAAATATCCCGGAGATCAGGAAAAGATCAGAAAGATGGCGATCATCTATGACGGGCAGGTTCGTATGGCAAATCTCGCTATCTGCGCGGGATTCTCGGTGAATGGTGTTGCAAGACTCCATACAGAGATACTGAAAAAGCAGGAACTTAAAGATTTCTATGAAATGTTCCCTGATAAGTTTAATAACAAAACTAACGGGATCACTCAGAGAAGATTCCTGCTCCATGGTAATCCGCTGCTTGCAGACTGGGTAACTGACCATATCGGCCCTGACTGGATAACTGATCTTTCTACCATAAAAGGACTTGATGTGTACGCTGACGATAAGAAGGCGCAGAGGGAATTTATGAACATCAAGTACAAGAATAAGGAGAGACTTGCAAAATATATCCTTGAGCACAATGGGGTGGAGATAAATCCGAGATCGATATTTGACGTCCAGGTCAAGAGACTTCACGAATATAAAAGGCAGTTATTGAACATACTTCATGTCATGTATCTTTATAATAAGATCAAGGCGAATCCCGGTATGGATTTTACACCCCGGACATTTATCTTTGGAGCAAAGGCGGCGGCCGGATACAAGATAGCAAAGCTTACTATCAAACTGATCAACAGCGTCGCAGATGTGATAAACAAGGATGCTTCAATAAACGGGAAGCTTAAGGTTATATTTATCGAGGATTACAGGGTTTCCAATGCAGAGATCATCTTTGCTGCTGCAGATGTATCCGAGCAGATATCTACTGCATCCAAGGAGGCATCCGGTACGGGAAACATGAAGTTTATGCTGAACGGCGCTCTTACGATCGGTACTATGGACGGAGCAAACGTAGAGATGGCAGAGGAAGTCGGGGAGGAGAATATGTTTATCTTCGGCATGTCATCGGATGAGGTAATTGGTTTTGAGAATAATGGCGGATACGATCCTATGGCTGTATTTAACAGCGATCAGGATGTCCGCGATGTTCTGATGCAGCTTATTAACGGAACATATTCAAAGGATGATCCGGAGCGTTTCAGGGATATTTACAATTCTCTCCTGAATACGCAGTCTACTAAAAAGGCTGATACTTATTTCATCCTGAAGGATTTCAGAAGCTATGCGGAGGCACAGGAAAAGGTCGAAAAGTGCTATAAGAACGAAAAAGAGTGGGCTAAAAAAGCCATACTTAATGTCGCCGCTACAGGAAAGTTTTCTTCTGACAGAACGATCCATGAATATGTAGATGAACTGTGGCATCTCGATAAGATTAATCTTAAGAAACGCAGATAAATTCACTTCGGCTGCTGATGAAAGGACTGGGATATCAGTAAAAGAGCGAAAAGGATAATAAGACTGATAGAGGGGCTCGCCATAATCGACGCGCTCCTCTTAGTGTTGTGTTTTATCCTTGGATATAAGGCAATTTCATATCAGAAGGAGAATGCAAAGCTTCGCCAGGATAATGAGAGCCTTCTCGTCGAGGTAAACCGCGCGTATGGCACTCCGATGGCCGGAGAATACGATGAGGGGCAGAAGGTGGAAGTGCCTGAAGATGAAATCGGATATCCTACTGACCGTGTGCTGTCAGCAGCTTCCCCACAGGATAATACACCGCTTGATGCAATGACACTTGAAACTATCAGGTCCTATGCAGAACAGGGAAAGAGTTTTCTTACTACATTGAAGGCGATTTTTTCTGATCAGTTTGTCCTTGCGGATGAAGGCAGGTTTTATTTCAAGGATATCGATCCGGCGCTCAGACCTTATTCTTTTGATGACAGCAAGATACAACTGGGAGAGGACGGAATCATAACCTATGATGACGAAAGCGTGGATGTCAGCTACGGAATAGATGTGTCACAGCATAATGACGCGATAGACTGGGAAGCTATGAAGGAGGCGGAAAACAAGCCTGACTTTATTTATGTGAGAGCTGGTATCAGAGGGTATGGATCGGGAAAGCTGGTAGCAGATACTCAGGTTTCCGCAAATCTTATTGGAGCCAGAGACGTGGGAGCTGAAGTGGGAGTCTATTTTGTGACACAGGCAATAAATGAAGAAGAAGCGAGGGAGGAAGCACACTTTGTGATAGATACTCTTTCCGATAACAGTGTGGATCTTCCCATAGCCCTTGATGTGGAGAAGGTTGAGAATTTTGAGACAGAGCCAAGAACAAAGAATCTTACGGCAGAGGAATATACGAGAAATGTGTTAGCCTTTGCTGATGAGATGAAACAGCTGGGTCATGATACGATAATCTATGGAAACGGTAAGACTTTTATGCTGATGCTTGATATGACGATGCTGGAGGATATGGATAAGTGGTTTGCCGACTATGTGGCAACAGACGATTATATTCCGTATTTCCCTTATGACTTTTCGATATGGCAGTTTACCAGCAGTGGGCAGATAGCAGGAGTTAATGGGGATGTGGACCTGAATATTCGTATTAACGGAAACTCTTAGTATTCCGGTTTTGTCGGATTAGCAGGAATCGTATCAGATCTGGTCCCTGCGGAGCAGGGGGCGGGTTCCATGTAAAGAGTAGTTATCCAGATTACAGCAGCAGATTATCATTTCAGTAACGAAAAAGAGGGAACAGGGACATATGAAGGTCGTTATATTAGC
>CADCRB010000038.1 GCA_902803745.1 uncultured Lachnospiraceae bacterium | reverse complement strand
GGCGCGGAAGGCGCAATGGATGCTTCCAATATACTAAAGCCCTCCCTTGCAAGAGGTGAGCTTCAGATGATCGGCGCCACCACAATAGATGAATACCGCAAATATATTGAGAAGGATGCTGCGCTTGAGCGGCGTTTCCAGCCGGTTACCGTGGAAGAGCCCGGAGCAGAGGAAGCCGTATCCATACTCATGGGAATAAAGCACAAATATGAAGAGCATCACGGAGTTGACATAACTCCGGAAGCGGTCCATGCTGCCGTTAAGATGTCTGAAAGATATATAAATGACAGATTTCTTCCGGATAAAGCGATAGACGTGATGGATGAGGCTGCGGCAAAGAAGCACATCGGAGAGGTATCTACATCAAAGGCAGAGGAAGAGCTTGAGAATGAAATCGCGCAGATGGCCGTTGCCAAGGAAAATGCCATAAAGCAAAGTGATTTCCTTAAGGCGGGAGAGCTTTACCGCGAGCAGCAGAAGATGGAGAAACGCCTTAAGAGGATGAAAGAACGGGCTTTGAAGAAATCAGGCGTGAGCAGAAAGACCGTTACGGAAGATGATATAGCGGATATAGTCAGCATGTGGACTAAGATCCCGGTATCCAGGATCACGGAAAAAGAAAATGAAAGACTTCTTAGGCTTGAGTCAATATTGCATCAGCGAGTAGTAGGACAGGACGAAGCCGTAAGCACGGTTGCAAAAGCGATAAAGCGAGGCCGGGTCGGATTGAAGGATCCTGTGAGACCGGTTGGCAGCTTTTTATTCCTCGGACCTACAGGTGTAGGAAAGACGGAGCTTGCAAAGGCTCTTGCCGAGGCGCTCTTCGGCACCGAGGATTCACTTATCAGAGTGGATATGTCTGAATTTATGGAGTCTCATTCAGTATCAAAGATGATAGGCTCTCCTCCGGGCTACGTCGGGTTTGACGACGGAGGGCAGCTTTCCGAGAAGGTAAGACGCCATCCCTATTCTGTGGTCCTTTTTGATGAGATAGAAAAAGCGCATCCCGATGTTTTCAATGTATTGCTTCAGGTGCTGGACGATGGAAGGATCACTGATTCCAAGGGACGCAAGGTCAGCTTTTCAAATACAGTCATCATTATGACGTCAAATGCCGGAGCACAGAAGATAGTGGATCCTAAGAAGCTTGGTTTCGGCGCGGCGGATGATGCTGAGCATGATTATAAAAAGATGAAAAGCGATGTCATGGACGAGGTAAAGCGCATATTCAAACCCGAGTTCATAAACCGCATTGACGATATTATAGTGTTCAGACAGCTTGGGAGCCGTGATATGGAGGAGATAGTAGATCTGCTATCCAGAAGATTTATCTTAAGGGCCAGGACAGAGCTTGATATAAAGGTTCGCATCACACCCAAAGCCAAGGAATATATAGTAAAAAAGGGAGCCGATAAGAAATTCGGGGCAAGACCTTTAAGACGTATGATACAGAGCGAGATAGAGGACCCGCTGTCAGAAGAGATCCTGACGGGGAGGGTAAAGAACGGCGACAGCATCAGTGTCAGTGTAGATAAAAATAATAAAATAATATTCAAAAAAACCGGAAAGAATACCGGAAGGCAACAGTCAAAAAAGCAAAAAGGTCATGAGGAGGAAAGAGTAAAAAATGGCTGATCTCATTAAGAAAGAGGCGGATGGATCACTTACATTCGGAGACTACACTCTGGCGGAAAAGACAAAGCAGGACGATTTTAAGAGCGACGGAAGCTCATATAAGGTAAAAACTTATAATGAGATCACAAGACTCGAGAGGGACGGGGTTTTAGTGTATGAATCTGTACCCGGAACGAACGTTACTTCGCTTAAGGGAAATGACGATGGTCTTTCCTTTAAGATCCAGGGCTCAAAGGATGCCCAGATAACGGTAGGTGTCGAGCCCCAGACAAGCTATGGCGTCAAGGTTGCCGGAGAGAATATAGGAGTGATAACCTCAAATCTCGGCGGCAAGCTTTCGTTTTCGGTTGAGCTTGAGGATGCAGGCGAGATGGCTGTGGAGGTCGTAAGAGCCTAAATATGGCAAAGAGCAAGGCCGATACACTGTATTTTTGCAAAAACTGCGGTTATGAATCCGCAAAGTGGCTGGGGCAGTGCCCGGCATGCCATGAATGGAACTCCATGACCGAGGCCCCGAAAGCATCGGCAAAAGAAGCATCACGCGGGATCACAGGAGGATCCGGAGTATCAGCAAGGATTCCTGCCCCGGTCAGGCTTGAGGAGATAGAGCTCGATGATGAGCAGAGGATATCCGGAGGCTTAGCCGAGCTTGACCGTGTTCTTGGCGGAGGGATAGTGCAGGGGTCGCTGATCCTTGTAGGCGGGGATCCCGGCATAGGAAAATCAACTATTCTGCTTCAGGCAGCACGCGCTATCTCACTTGCAGGTAAGAGTGTGCTGTATGTATCGGGAGAGGAATCCGAAAAGCAGATAAAGATGCGCGCAATGCGGCTCGGAGATTTCGGTGAAGACTTCAGGCTGCTCTGTGACACCCGTCTTGATGATGCCGTTGCTGTAATGGAGAAGGACAGGCCGGATTTTGTCGTAGTCGATTCCATACAGACAATGATGAATGCAGGAGTGGAATCTGCCTCTGGCTCTGTAAGCCAGGTACGGGAGTCCACTGCTGTTTTGATGCGCATAGCCAAAGGATATGGCATATCCATAGCGATAGTGGGTCATGTCACCAAGGACGGAGCGGTCGCAGGCCCCAAAGTGCTCGAGCATATGGTGGATACCGTGCTCTACTTCGAGGGAGACCTTCAGGGCAGCTACAGGATACTCAGGGCCGTGAAGAACCGTTTCGGATCCACAAATGAGATCGGAGTCTTTGAAATGAGACAGGATGGACTCCGCGAGGTGGCGAATCCCTCGGAATATATGCTTTCCGGAAGAGCGCTGGGAAGCAGCGGCAATATCGTAACCTGCGTTATGGAAGGTACGAGGCCTCTTCTCATTGAAATACAGGCTCTTGTCACGGACAATACGAGCTTTACCTATCCGAAGCGTCAGGCGGCCGGTATGGATTACAACCGCGTGGGACTGTTACTGGCAGTACTTGAAAAGCGGATAGGAATGCGTCTTTCGCAGTCTGATGCATATATTAATATTGCAGGCGGTATCAGGGTTTCCGAGCCTGCCGTGGATCTGGCGGTCGTTATGGCCGTTATTTCTTCTTTTAGAAATAAACCTGTCGATAAGGACACAGTGGCCTTCGGAGAGGTAGGACTTTCCGGAGAGATCCGGGCTGTATCAATGTGCGAACGCAGAGTGCTGGAAGCAAAGAAACTTGGCTTTACGAAAGTCATTATGCCAAAGGCAAATCACAGATCGCTGGGAAACACGGAAGGAATGGAGATCATCGAAGTGGCATCGCTTGATGAGATAGGATATTGATTTTATCGAGGATATTTTGGATACAAAGGTAAGCATAATACTTCTTATATATATGGTCGAAAAATATCTGCCGAAATGTATCGAGTCGGCGATAAATCAGACCTATAAAAATGTGGAGATCATCCTTTCTGTAAGCGAAGGGCCGGATCGCTGCGTCGAGATCTGCGAGGAATATGCAAAAAAGGATGAGCGAATAATCGTAGTCAAGAGAGAGCGCAGGGGACGCGGGCCCGGACGGAATTTCGGTATGGAGGCAGCCACCGGAAAGTATGTTTTGTTCATCGATGGGGATGACAGAATGGGACCAACAATGGTTGAAAAGATGGTTGCTCTGGCTGACAGGCATAATGCGGATGCCGTGATATGCGGAGACAGGTATGAATATGAAAATGAGCCCGGAAGATTTGATGAGCATATAGCGTCCCTTCCCGAGGTTTTCGGGCGAAAGGAGCTGTACGGAGAGATATTGTCCCGGAGGACTTTCGGACTTGAAGTCTGGAACAAGATGTTTATTCTGGATAAAGTCAAGGATATAGCTTATGTAGATGAGATTGCCGAGGACAGATTCTGGAGTGTCAAGGCGTACAGAAGACTTGATACCATTGCCTATGTCCCGTCCTGTGAATTCTATTATGCAGTGCGGGGAGACAGCGGTTCCAGAAAATCACATGTGATGGAGGCTTCGATGAAAGCCGACCGTCTCCTGTGTCAGGACATAAGAGAGAAGGGCTGGCTTAAAGAAGAGAGCGACTACTTTATGTTTACCTCATGCTACAATGCACTCTATGAAGCGCTTCATTTCGGATACTTTGAATACGGTACCTGGCAGGAGGTCTACAGAGAGTTTAAGACCTGCGGGGCTTCGGTTAAGAAAAGCCCGGTAAGCCGCAGGCAGGACAGGATCAAAGCGTATGTGGCAGGACTTGGCTTTCATCCTCTTATCTGGTTTATGAAGCTGTCCATGAGGCT
>CADCRB010000037.1 GCA_902803745.1 uncultured Lachnospiraceae bacterium | reverse complement strand
CTCTGTATTATCTTCCTTCTTTTCTGAGGAAGCTTGCTGGGGCTTTATCGTGGTAACCGATACTCCTTCATTCAAAGCCCGTGAATTTCCCGCTGCAGGAAATACGGAAGAAAGAGATTCGCCGGCAAAGGCCGTTGTCGACCCCGTCGTAAGCAGTACCGCCGTAAGTCCTGCACAAACCATCTTCTTAAATCTAATACTCATATACACCTCAAAAATATGCATATCCGACACGCCTGTCACGATCAGATCAGTGCCGGTTTTGTTACAAGAATGTTAAATTCCGTGCAAGACTATATCATCTAATACAGCCCTTGTCAACCTTACTTCCTTGAAAATCAAGGCTTACATCTTGTTAAAATTTGTAACAATTTCGCTCTCATCCCACTAAATATCTGGTTTTGCGTTGACATAACACATAAAATATTGTAAACCAAAAAAATTATCTGGAGATTCTTATCATGGCTTGCCGCGTTAGAAAATGGTAAGATAATGTAATAATATCAAACGGAGAATATGATCATGAAAAAAGCACTGATTACCGGAGCTTCCAGGGGGATCGGAAGGGCAATAGCCGAAAAGCTCAAAAAAGAATACGATCTTTTTCTTATCTGTCAAAACAACACCTCAATGATGTCGGATCTGCCTGGGCACCACTACACAGGCGATATCAAAGAATATGAATTTATCAAAAAAATATTTGAGGACATAGTTACACTGGACCTTTTGATAAATAATGCCGGCATATCTTGTTTCGGACAGATCCAGGATATTACCCCCGAAAAATGGGATGAAGTGATAAAGACAGACCTGACCTCTGTTTACAACACCTGCCACTTTGCTTCAAAGCTTATGATCAGACAGCAACACGGTCATATAATTAACATTTCGTCGATGTGGGGGATGTCCGGTGCATCCTGCGAATCTGCGTACTCTGCTGCAAAAGGCGGAATAAATGCTTTTACGAAGGCACTGGCAAAGGAGCTTGCCCCCTCAGGGGTAGCCGTGAACGCCCTGGCTCCGGGAGTCATAGATACGGATATGAATAAACACCTTTCTTCAGCCGAGATAAAGGAGCTTGAAGAGCTGATACCTGCAGGACGTATCGGAAAACCCGAAGAGGTAGCGGAGACCGTGTATCTTATGGCTCAGATGCCAGTGTATCTTACCGGTCAGATAATAACCATCGACGGAGGATTTACATGAAATAAACAACCTCTTCCTCCGGCGGATCTGTAATCTCCACCGAATCTGCGTAAAGCACGGGCGCACTGCCCTGATCTGTCTCAGTGCTGCCTATACGAGCAGTCACATATACCGGGGTCTTATCTTTAAGCTTTTTTGCATCCTTCCACTGGCATGGGAACCCGACAAACTGTATGTCGGCGGCACAGCAGGTCATTGCAAATCTACCGGGAACAAAAATATCATCCCGGCTTTTTTTCGGCTTATAGACCACTCCCTTGAACCTGACCGTTTTTCCCTGATAGCTTTCAAGATTGTCAAATACATCTATATACCAGATCCCGTAATCATCGTCTTCTACATTAATGACATCCGAATTGATATCATAAGGCAGTTCTTCTTTCACATTATTATTTATCGTGCCATCATTCATTTCGAAAACGACCTGCGACCTGCGGTTTAAAGCTCTTACTGTACGCTTGAATACAGGCAGATCCTGTGATACATCGCATCGGTTAAATATGACAAGATCTGCATAAGTAAACTGCCTCGTCATCATCTGCTTCATATTGGCAAGATAGCCCTCATAAGTTGATGCATCTATAGTACATATCCCCTCAGCAAGAAGCCAGTTCTGCGGAAGAGCCTCCATCACTCTGTCCGGATCCCAGGTACCGTTATACTCTATCATTACTCTGTCTGGATCATGATCCATGTCCAGCTTCATAAAATTATCAAACGATACCTCTTCTTCATCCTCTATCACAACAGAAGTAAAGGAATTCTCGTCCAGTACAGCCTTCGGTATCTCCTCTTCGCCTTCCTCACAGATGATATAAAGGGTTTTATTTCCGTCCTTAAACTGACCTTCCTTCAAGGTCTCGGCAATAAACTGAGTCTTACCGCTTTCAAGGAAGCCCGTAAACAAATATACAGGGATCTCTTTCTTCTTTCCGAACATTTTTGATCAAACTCCGAACAATTCCTTAACCTTATCCTCTTTAAGCTCCGAGCCAATGACGCAGAGTCTTCCGGTATAATCCGCACTGCTCTCTCTTATCTCGTATTCCCCGGGCGTAAGATCAAATTCGTGCCATTGCCCCGATGCATCAGGCACCATGCCCTTGGCTCTGAGGATCATCCCGTACTCCCTGCTTTCTACGTCAGCCAGGGTTTGAAGAATATCGTCAAGCTCACTCTTTTCAAATTTATGCGCTGTTTCCACGCCCCAGCTCTGAAAGACATCATCTGCATCAAGTTCACCCTCGTGGTGATGGTGATGATGGTGTCCATGTCCCTCATGATCATGGTGATGATGCTCGTGCTCATCATGATCCTCGTGACCATGGTGATGATGTCCGTGCTCATCGTGATCCTCGTGATGGTGATGATGCTCATGTTCCTCATGATCATGATGGTGATGCTCATGTTCACCGTGCTCGTCATCCTCTTCGCCATGATCATCGTCGTGGTGGTGATGATGGTGGTGCTCATGCTCATCTTCATCCGGAAGCTTTCGCATTTCCTCTATCAGTGAATCAACGAGGGTATGTCCTTTTTCCATCGCCTCAAGGATCTGGTCACCCTTTATCTCATCCCATGGAGTAGTTATAATGACCGCCTCCTTGTTGTGCTCCCTGATAAGAGCCATTGTCTCGTCCAGTTTTTCCTGGGTCATATCCTGTGAGCGGGAAATAATGACTGTCCCAGCCGACTCCACCTGATTATTAAAGAATTCGCCGAAATTCTTCATATACATCTTAGTCTTCTTGCCATCGACCACGGTCACCAGTGAATTGATCTCGACAGCCTCTTCGTCTTCATTCACCTTTTCAACGGCCTTCGCCACATCCGACAGCTTTCCGACTCCAGAGGGCTCGATCACTATCCTGTCAGGCGAATACTGCTCTATCACCTTTCTCAGCGCTGTCTTAAAATCTCCTACCAGAGAGCAGCAGATACATCCGGAATTCATCTCCGTTATCTCTATGCCTGCTTCCTTCAGAAACCCTCCGTCAATTCCGATCTCACCAAATTCATTCTCTATCAGTACAACCTTACAGCCTGCGAAAGACTCCGCTATCAGCTTTTTGATCAATGTGGTCTTTCCGGCGCCCAGAAAACCTGAGATAATATCAATCTTCGTCATCTTCTCTTCCTCCTCTTTCTTCTATATCTAATATCTCATCCAGTTTCGCTATTATTTCCTCCCTGCCCGATCGGTTCATTGCAGAGAATAAAAATACTTCTGTATCTCCGGTGATCCTTAGTGCGTTTTTTATTCCAAGTATAGATTTCTTTACCTGAGACCTCTTTATCTTGTCGCTCTTGGTCACGATCACGATTGGCTTGAATCCGGCATTCACTATCCATTCATACATAAGAG
The DNA here is from genome assembly GCA_902803745.1 of uncultured Lachnospiraceae bacterium. Taxonomy (GTDB): domain Bacteria; phylum Bacillota; class Clostridia; order Lachnospirales; family Lachnospiraceae; genus NK4A144. Next base: position 6,403 of record CADCRB010000037.1, on the reverse strand, counting down.
AATCGTCCTCATTCGGAGTCCTCCTTATATCCAGCAGCAGGCATACTCCCTTAAGTCTCTCCGACCCCCTTAGGTACCTCTCTATCATAGGACCCCAGGCCCTCCGAAAATCGATCTTTACCTGCGCATAACCGTATCCCGGAAGATCCACCAGACAAAATTCATTGTTGATCCTGTAAAAATTTATTGTCTGTGTTTTACCGGGAGTGGATGAAGTACGGGCAAGGGATTTTCTTTGAATAAGGACATTGATAAGCGAAGACTTTCCAACGTTCGATCTGCCCGCAAAAGCTATTTCCGGAAGTCCGGTATCCGGCAGCTTCCCGGTAGTTACACCGACTGTATGCACTAATTCAGCTGTTTTAATTATCATATCAGCAAAATCACCCCTTTATGACGGGGTGACTTTCTTTTTCTTCTGATCAAATCTTACTTCCAGCGGTGCTGTTCCGTTCTCTACCGATTCTCTGGTGATAACGACCTCGTTTATCGACTCATCAGATGGTACTCTGAACATCACATCCGTCATTGTCTCTTCTATTATGGATCTTAGTCCTCTGGCACCAGTCTTACGCTTTACCGCCTTCTCCGCTATGGCCTCTACAGCCGCGTCATCAAAGGTAAGCTTGACTCCGTCAAGGTCAAGGAGCTTTTTATACTGTTTTATGATCGCATTCTTTGGTTCAGTAAGTATCCTTACCAATGCATCCTTATCCAGATTATCCAGTGCAACGGTAACCGGCAGTCTTCCAATAAATTCCGGTATGATACCGTATTTTACCAGATCCTCAGGCTGCACATGATGCAGCGCCTCATTCATTGTCTTCTCTTTATTGGCGCCGATCTCTGCAGCAAATCCGATAGACTTCGTATCAAGCCTTGTTTCCACGACCTTATCAAGTCCTTCAAATGCGCCGCCCACAATGAACAGGATATTAGTGGTATCTATCTGAATCATCTCCTGATGGGGATGCTTTCTCCCGCCCTGCGGAGGCACGGAAGCCAGAGTTCCCTCGATTATCTTGAGAAGAGCCTGCTGCACTCCCTCTCCGGACACATCACGGGTAATTGATACATTCTCTGCCTTTCTTGCGATTTTATCTATCTCATCAATATATATTATTCCTACCTGAGCTCTTTCGATATCATAATCTGCCGCCTGTATCACTTTAAGCAGGATATTCTCTACGTCTTCTCCCACATATCCGGCTTCAGTCAGACTGGTGGCATCAGCAATCGCAAATGGAACATTGATTATTCTTGCAAGCGTTTGGGCAAGGAGAGTCTTTCCGGATCCGGTAGGACCCAGAAGCATAATATTACTTTTCTGAAGCTCAACCCCGTCATCCTGCGGTGCAAGTATTCTCTTATAATGATTATAGACTGCTACCGACAGTACCTTCTTTGCATCATCCTGCCCTATCACATATTCATTGAGGAAATCATTGATTTCTTCCGGTTTCAGCAGATTGATGTTGAGATCGCCTTCCCCGCCCTGTGATTCATCCTCTTCGTCAATGATGTCTGCGCATATAGCAACACACTCATCGCAAATATAAGTGCCGCTGGGCCCGGCTATGAGCTTGTGCACCTGCTCCTGCGTCTTGCCGCAGAACGAGCATCTGATATCCTCTTCTCCGAATCCTATCTTTGTTGACATGGATCAATCCTTATCCTTCTTATCATCCTCGTTATCAGATTCCGGCCTCTTTTCGATGATCTTATCCACGATGCCGTATTCCAGAGCCTCCTCGGCACTAAGCCAGTTATCTCTCTCGGTATCCTCTGCAACCTTCTCCACCGGTTGACCCGTATTTGCCGCAAGGATCTCGTTCAATTTCTTTTTGGTTCTTAAAATATGTTCAGCTGCGATCTGGATCTCTGTAGCCTGGCCCTGTGTTCCGCCGGACGGCTGATGGATCATAACCTCCGCATTTGGAAGTATCATCCTCTTTCCCTTTGCACCACCTGCAAGAAGAAAGGCACCCATAGATGCAGCCATGCCTATGCAAATGGTTGACACATCACATTTCACATACTGCATCGTGTCATAAATCGCCATACCGTCAGTGACCGATCCACCGGGAGAGTCTATATAAAAATGTATATCCTTATCCGGATCCTCTGCTTCAAGGAATAAGATCTGTGCCACCACAAGGCCGGCAGTATGTGAATTAACCTCGTCCCCTAGAAATATTATTCTTTCCTTTAATAATCTGGAATAAATGTCATATGCTCTCTCGCCACGATTAGTGGTCTCTATGACGGTAGGTACCAGCATATCCCAACCTCCTGTTAATATTTATTCTTCTTTTGACGACTTGGTTTTTTTCTTCGGTATCTTCTTTTCGATCACTTCATCGCCGTCATCAGCCTTTACGGTTTTCTTTGAAGCATCCTCTACCGAACTCTCAATGATCAAATCCACAGCCTTTTTTATCTTCAGGTCCGTGCTTATTGACTTCCTTTCATTGTCCGTTATGAGTGATTTCATGCTGTCAAGGGGCATTCCGTAATTATCGGCCATCTCCTGAATCTCTTTTTCTATCTCCTCATCTGAGACCTCGATCTTCTCAGCATCTGCCACAGCCTCAAGCACCAGTCTGCTCTCTATGTTGAGCTTTGCCTGCTCTTTCATGTCATCCTTAAGCTTTTCAGCCGTCATGCCCGTGTATTGCAGATACTGCTTAAGATCCAGCCCCTGTGATCTCATCCTGCTGTCATATCCCTGTATCAGCTGGTCAGCCTCAGTATCTATCATAGGCTGAGGGATCTCCATTCTGGAATCTTCGACCAGCGCCTTCACTGCCTCGTCCTCTTTTTTCCTTCTGGCAGCCGCCTTCTTTTTGTCCTCTAGAGACTGCTTTATATCAGCCTTGTAGTCTTCCACTGTATCAAATTCCGATACATCTGACACAAAATCATCATCCAGCTCCGGCACCTGCTTCTCCGTGATGCCCTTGAGCTTTACAGCAAACACAGCCTGCTTTCCTTCAAGACTCTTTTCATGATAATCCTCGGGGAATGTAACATTTACGTCAAACTCATCTCCGATATTATGTCCTTCTATCTGATCCTCAAACGTATCGATAAATGAATGTGATCCAAGCTCAAGTCTGTGATCCTCAGCCGTTCCACCGTCAAACTTCTCCCCGTCAACACTACCGGAATAATCAATAAGGACTATATCTCCATTTTTCGCAGCCCGGTCAGTAACATCTACACGACGGGAGTTCTTGTTAAGCTCTTTCTTTATCTCCTCATCGACCTCATCATCAGTCACGACCGTATCCACCGGCTCAACCTTGATCCCTTTATACTTTCCAAGCTCCACAGGGGGTTTCAGAGCCACCTCTGCTGTATAAATAAACGGCTTGTTCTTTTCAAGCTGGACCACAGATATTTCCGGTCTTGAAACAATATCCTCTCCTGACTCGGTCACCGCATCCGGATATGATTCATTAATGATATTCTCAGCCGCTTCCTCATAGAAGACCTCAGGACCATACATCTTTTCGATAACGGGTCTGGGCACCTTGCCCTTTCTGAATCCGGGAATGGCTATTCTGGATCTTTGCTTCAAATACGCCTTCTGCATAGCTTTTTCCAGCTCTTCAGCCGGAAGCTCTATTGTAAGCTTAGCCATGCTGTGTTCCAACTTTTCAACCTGTACACTCATTTTTACTAATAATTCCTTTCAAGTTATACCTATGTACCTGATGTTTCATCCAAAACAGTACGATTTGTTATTGTAGCATATATGACCGATCCTTTCAATCAAAATCATTTTTGCCACCTGCCTTGGCTAAGCCACTGACACAGGTAAGATCAGCTGTGCTGAATGGCCGACAGGATTGTATCGGCCGTCTCCCTGTCTGTAAGAGCAGCGACGATATGAGCTCCGAATTCTGTAGCACAACCCATCCCTCTTCCGGTTATGATCCTGCCGTCAGTTACTGCCTTCGCCTCCCTGTCATATTCCGCATCCTTCAGGTAATCCTCATTTCCGGGATAGACCGTTGCTCTTTTACCGTTAAGGATTCCCAGCGATCCCAGCAGCCTCGGTGCAGCGCAGATGGCTGCAAGATACTTTCCGCCTTTTTCAGCGGCAGTAAGCGCCACCCTTACCTTCTCCGATGCCTCGAGGTTTGCCGTCCCGGGCATCCCTCCGGGAAGCATGATCATATCAAACTGATCAAGGTCTGTATCCGAAAGCAGAGCATCTGCCTTCAATAATATATCGTGACTCCCCTTTACGTATATCTCATCAGATATTGACAGCATCACAACTTCAATACCAGCTCTTCGAGCTATGTCTATAGGCACTACAGCCTCCCCCTCTTCAAATCCGTCCGCCAGGAAAACCGCTATTTTCTTACTCATATCCGCCTCCTTATCATACCCCTTTGAATACATATCTGCTTTACTGTATCATATTACCACATACATCACTATCTGTTACAGATTAGTTCATTGATCAATATACTGCGGGGTGACACTTATGGACAACATGGAAATAGAGAGAAAATGGCGTGTACTTACTGTACCGGATGACCTTTCACGATATGAATGCATCGAAATGGAACAGGCATATCTGAACGAACATCCCACCGTACGCATAAGGCGTGAAAATGATGATTACATACTGACTTATAAAGGAATAAGCGATAATGACATATCCCATACAGAATATAATCTCCCTCTCACCAAAGAAGCCTTTGAGCATATGTTGCCGAAATGTGACGGCAGAATAATAAAAAAGAAAAGATACCGCATACCGCTTGAAGGTACTGAATTATGCGCAGAGCTGGATATTTTTGATGAGCCCTTTTCCCCGTTAAAAATAGTCGAGGTGGAATTCCCTTCCACTGATGCCGCAGGAGAATTCAATCCTCCTGCCTGGTTTGGCGAAGATGTGTCGCACGACCGGCGTTTCAAAAATGCGGTTTTGGCAATAGATCCGGAGTTTGATCCAGCCAAAATGCTGAGCTGAAGAAACCGAAGCCTGATCCTGCCCCGTTTTTTGCTACGATCCTGTCTGGTCCGGTCATTGTTTTTTCGAGAGAAGACAATATTTAATAAATTTTGTATTTGTTACGAGATATCGCTTTGCAAGTCTTTTAGGTTCATTATAAAGTCTGTACAGCCATTCCAGTGACATTTTCTGCATCCATAGCGGAGCCCTCCTGACCAGACCTGCCTGAAGATCAAATCCGGCGCCGACCCCTATCATAACTCCCTCAACCTGATGTCTGTGAAGATACATGAATATCTCCTGCTTGGGAGCTCCGAGACCTACCCAGATAATATCTGCTCCGGAACTATTCAGCATAGAAACAATCTTTTTGTCTTCATCTGCAGAAAGCTTTCTGTACGGGGGTGCAAAGCTTCCCGCTATGTTTATTTGGGGATACCTTTCCCTAACAGATGCCTCAAGTTTTTCCAGCACTTGTCTGCCTGATCCATAAAAGAAATGCGATGTCTCTCCGTCAGCGGTCGCCTTAAACACTTCCTCCATGAAATCAGGCCCCGCTATCCTGTCTGCCTCAGACATTCCGTTCCTGCGGAGCTTCCATGCTATGGGGGCCCCATCCGGAAAGGTGTATTCCGCGCCGTTAAGTACTCTTTTGTATTTTTCATTCTCTACAGCCGTGACAAGAGTATGGACATTAGAAAAGCAGATATATCTGCCGCGTAATTCCTTCACACGGGCAAGAACCTCAGAAACGGCGGCATTCATATTTCCTGCTGCATAAGTAATTCCAAAAAGCTCACTATTTTCCAAAACTTACACCAGCCCGTTATCAACCAGCTCTTCCTGAACGATCTTTGATGCGGCTTCGTCTATTGACTCACCAGTATATGCCGCATTGCAAAAGTCTTCCCTCAGCCGTCTCCTCATTCCAATATAATCGTGAACTTTCTCAAAAAGTTCACGATACGTCATATGGAACATCTTTCCGTCAACAATTCCTTCATAGATCACGTTATTTGGGCTGATATTGTGATCCATCACGAAGTACTCCAGCCATTCATCATAGTTATCCGCCTTCATACCGTCACCCCCATCCGTTTCGAGTCACTTTCATCTTCCCGACCAGCCACTTTCTTCCCGCTTTTGAAGTTTCCCATCAATGGCTGTTCCAGTTTCATTCATTCTATTTAGTTTACTTGACACGATTTATTACGTAATTGTATAATATCGCTTGCGCATTGCGAAATGCAAATACTGAATCGTATTAATATGGATATGGCGAGATAGCTCAGTTGCAAAATCAGCCCTTTGGCTGATTTTGAAGCCCGTTTATGAGCGCCTTGCGCGAATGGGCTCGTAAGAGCACGCGGAGCGGGCTGCTCACGATTCATATATGTGCAACTGTGATATTTTTATGGCGAGATAGCT
>CADCRB010000036.1 GCA_902803745.1 uncultured Lachnospiraceae bacterium | reverse complement strand
CTGCTACAGCTTTCTCAAGTGCATCAGCAATTTCCTCATTTTTGCTGCCACATACATAGCTCAACGTCTCGACCTCATCTCCGGTCATCTCATCGAGATAAAGCCTCCCGGCCTCATGACTGTCTATCCACCTGGAGTCATCCGGCTCGCGATCATATATAAACGCAACCCTCAAAGGCTTCGTCTTAGAATATCTGCGGCCTCCGGCGAGAAGGGCCTTGAATCCTCCCAGCTGATTTTCTCCTTTATTGGACTCGCTGCTGTCAAGGAACAGGATGTCCTCTATATCGTTGCTTCCGAGAAGCTCATCCCTTGCCTGCTTAATATTCCTGGCTATCTGATCATCAGGATCCGAAAGAAGACTCTTCATGGAGAAGATGGATATGTATATCAGGAACAGCTGTGAGACCGCAAAGCTGTCGTCGATCTTCAACAGATTCTTACTCATCTTTGAGAATGCATAGTAGGCTGCCTTGAGATCTTTTCTAAGATCTTCCGGCCACTCATGCTCAAGATCCTGTCCCAGAAGCTCGGCCAGCTTCTTATACTCTCCGGGCTCTGACAGTACAATATATATATTCTTTGTAACCTTATAGAAATCCAAAAACTCGTAGTATGCTATCACTTCATCGGAATCATTTCTTTCCGGTATGATGCGTGTGACATCAGCAAGTATGAAATCAACATTTTCATACTTCGATACGGAGACTCTCTTATTACCCTCCTGCACGTAAAAATTGTGCATATATTCATAGACCTTTATTGCATCTCTTATTCCCTCCTGTTTGAAGGAATCATAAAGATTGATCCACTTCATGGCAAACTCGCTCTCTTCACCGAAAAGGGGCATGAAATTGTTGGCGAAAGCGTTATTTCTGGCAGCCTCCTTATTTCCCTTTATGCGGTCCAGGGGCAGCTCTACCAGTCCCACCGGAACCTGTCTCGTCCCCGTCTTTATATCCTCAAAGGAATCAAGCGCTGGAAGATAGGGCGAAACTCCCTGTCTTGCAGCCTTTCTTACTGCCGCTTCTCCAAGTTTTAACGCAGCCCGGTAATCATTTCTCATCTCATCTAATCCCCCTCAAATAAGTAAAATAATACGAATGCACTGTATACTCTGACTATTCTCCTGCCGCAGCAACGACCTCCACTTCACATATGGCCCCCTTAGGCAGAGCGCTTACTTCTACGCAGGATCTGGCAGGCTTTCCGGTAAAATACTTTGCATATATTTCGTTAAATGCGGCAAAATCACCGATATCTGTAAGAAAACACATCGTCTTTACGGCATTACCCGGATCCGTTCCTGCGGCTTCCAGCACTGCAGTCAGGTTCTTCATTACCTGCTCGGCCTGCTCCTCTATGGTCTCCCCGACAAGCTCGCCCGTAGCAGGATCCAGTGCGATCTGACCGGAAGTATATATCATTCCGTTTATCTCAACTGCCTGAGAATAAGGACCTACCGCCGCGGGCGCCTTATCTGTATGGATCTTTTTCATATGCTGATATCCCCCCTGATAAATTAAATATATACTGAAAATACGCCGCGACAGTTTCCGGCACACCTGTTATTCTGAACGCCGTCTTTCGCCTGGCTTTATGGATTATTATATTATACACCGCTGTTTGACACAATAACAGTGACGTTGTAAAATAACTTGTTGTTTTGTTTCATAATTTGAAAGTAAGGAGAGTATCATGGAAAAGAGATTTAACAAGCACATGTATGTATGGGTATTCACCTGGCTGCTTGGATGCCTTGGAATCGACAGGTTCATGAGAGGACAGGTTCTCTATGGCGTTCTCAAGCTTATCACAGCCGGCGGCTGCGGAATCTGGGCTCTGATTGACTGGATCATAGCCATTATGAAGGCATATGGTTCAAACGCTTTCGGCGCAGATGAAGAGATCGTATTCATCGACGGACTCTATGCAAAGTAATACCTGAGACATTACTTCTCACAGCGTAGTCTGTATAATACAGGCTACGCTTTTTTCTATGAAAGCAAAGAAGAAAGAATTAATCGCAATTTCATCTGCCTTGGGCTTTTTGTTCATTTTAGCCGTTTTGGGAATATATGACTGTCCTCTGGATCGAATTTTCGGCATCCCCTGCCCGCTATGCGGTATAACAAGGGCCCTTGTTTCGTTGATAAAAGGCGATCTCCCTGCGGCTTTTTTTTATCATCCGCTCTGGCCTGTCATAGCAGTCTATGCAGTTTTGTATCTGCTTTACCTCTCAGGCCGGATCAATCCTTCAAAAAAGATTATCGATATTGCAGGCTGGATCCTGTGTTTCCT
>CADCRB010000035.1 GCA_902803745.1 uncultured Lachnospiraceae bacterium | reverse complement strand
ACACCTAAGCAGTATGTTGACAGTGCCTACGATGAGATACGGAAGATATGGGATCTTATGAATACATCCTATGACAAATTCATAAGAACCACAGATGAATATCATGAAAAGCAGGTGCAGAAGATATTCAGAAAGCTTTACGAACAGGGTGATATATATAAAGGTTCTTACGAAGGAATGTACTGCACTCCCTGTGAGTCATTCTGGACTCCATCGCAGTTAGTGGATGGAAAATGCCCTGACTGCGGACGTTCCGTGCAGAGTGCAAGTGAGGAAGCTTACTTTTTTAAGATGAGTAAGTACGCTCCCAAGCTGATGCAGTATATAGAAGATCATCCCGAGTTCATCCAACCGGCATCCAGAAAGAATGAAATGGTAAATAACTTTTTGAAGCCTGGTCTTCAGGACCTTTGCGTTTCTCGTACATCATTCAGCTGGGGCATACCTGTCACATTTGATGAGAAACATGTTGTTTATGTATGGCTTGATGCGCTTGTAAACTACATAACAGGTATAGGATATGATGCAGAGGGAAAATATGAAGAACGTTATAAGACACATTGGCCCGCTGATCTTCATCTTATAGGAAAGGATATAGTCAGATTTCATACAATATATTGGCCGATTTTCCTTATGGCGCTGAACGAGCCTCTTCCCAAGCAGGTTTTCGGCCACCCCTGGCTCCTTGTCGGAGACGGAAAGATGAGTAAGTCAAAGGGAAATACAATATATGCAGATACACTTGCAGATATGTTCGGAGTTGATGCTGTCAGGTATTATATGATACACGAGATGCCATTTGACAATGATGGAGTATTCACCTGGGATACTATGGTTGAGAGATATAATTCGGATCTGGCTAATACCTTAGGGAATCTGGTTAAAAGAACAATATCCATGGGTAATCAATATCTCGGAGGTTGTATTGAAGACAAAGGAATAAAAGAAGATGTAGATGATGATCTGTATAACGTAGTGCTTGGAGCAAAGGCTTCGGTTGAAGATAAGATGGCTACTTTGCATGTAGCTGATGCGGTTACCAGTATATTCGATGTATTTAAAAGATGTAACAAATATATTGACGAGACTACCCCATGGATTCTGGGAAAAGAGGATGGTAAGAGGGACAGGCTCTCCACCGTTCTTTACAATCTGTGTGACTGTATAACTATAGGTGCTACGCTTCTGATTCCCTTTATGCCGGATACGGCAATGACTATTCTTAAGCAGCTTAATACATCGGAGTCGGATTTTGATAACCTTGAAAAGAGAGGGGTCTTCTCATCTGGAACGAAAGTAACGGAAGAACCATTGGTGCTTTTTGAACGGAAAAAACTGGAGGATGTTCTTAAAGAAGTGGAGAAACTATATCCGCCTAAAGCTGAAGAGGAAAAGGAGTCAAAGGATAAGCAGACGATATCAGAACAGATTCACAAGTCGGAGATAACCATAGATGATTTTGACAAAATGGAGTTAAGAGTAGGTGTGATCAAGTCTTGTGAAGCAGTCGAAAAATCCAAAAAGCTTCTCTGCAGTCAGGTTGATGTGGGAGACCGGACTATACAGATTGTATCTGGGATCAGGAAAAACTACTCCCCGGAGGAGATGGTCGGAAAGAAGGTAATGGCAATTGTCAATCTGGCTCCTGTCAAGCTTGCGGGAGTAGAGTCTCAGGGGATGCTTCTTTGTGCCGGGGATGAAGCAGGCAATCTGGCGCTTATGACTCCGGAAAAAGATATGCCTGCAGGAGCAGAAATCTGTTGATAAGGTACGGATATGAGAGAATTTACTATAGACAGTCGTGATATGAAGACAAAACTCGCCTGTTATGCATGGGAGCCTAAGTCTGGAGCGAGGGCTATTCTGGTAATGGCTCACGGGATGACGGAAAAAACGATGAAATATAAGGAACTGGCGGAGTATCTAATGTCGCAGGGAATTATATTTACAGGGCTGGATCATTTGGGTCACGGTAAGAGCGCCCCGACTCATGATGACTTGGGATTCTTTTGTGAACAGGATCCGGCGACCGTAGTGGTTCGTGATCTGCATCGTCTGAAAAAAACCATTCAGGCGGAGAATCCCGGCTTACCAATATATGTAATGGGACATTCTATGGGGTCCTTTATAGTGAGAAATTATATTGAACGGTACGGAACCGGAATACAGGGGGCTGTCATACAGGGGGGGGATGACACTCCATGGACGATTGGGATTACAGGTAAAATCATTACCCGTATCATAGCCCTTTTTCATGGCTGGAGGTACAGATCGCAGTTTTGCACCAGGGTGACAATAGGTCCTTATGTGAAATCATTTCCGGATGACCCTAATGGATGGATATCGAAACGAAGAGAAATCCGGGACAAACACGAGGATGATCCCGAATGTGATTTTGTATTTACATTGAACGGGTACTACACATTGGCGGAGTTGACGCTAAGAGCCGGCAACAAAAAGCTGATCGCCAATATTCCAAAAGAATTACCCTTGTTTATATTGTCCGGAGCGGAGGATCCGGTCGGGGAAATGGGAAAGGGGGTGCAGCGAATGTATGAGTTGTACAGATCTTGCGGTATGAAAAAAATTAAAATAGATATCAGACCCGGGGACAGACATGAGCTGCATAATGAAGAGGATAGATACCAGGTCTTTGAGGAGATCAAGGATTTTATATTAGCGGGAGGATCCGAATGAAAAGGGTAATTTCTGTTTTGCTGACTATATTGCTTTGCCTGATGATTGCATTGCCTGCATATGCGGACAGCAGCACTAACGAGGTTATAACATTCGGGGGAGATCAGTCTAAGGGACAGAAGGAGGCGGATACTGGCAAGCCATATCTTGCGCTTGGACAGGATTTGACTCAGGATCAGTTGTTAACGGTGCTTTCGGTAATGGGACTGGCAGGAACAGATCTTTCCGATTACAATATTGTTTATGTGACGAATTCTGAGGAACATCAATATCTTGATTCATATATTTCTCCGACAGTCATAGGAACCAAATCCCTTTCTTCTGTTCTCGTTAAGCCGGCGGAATCCGGACACGGTATAAATGTGAATACTTATAACATAAATTACTGTACGACGGGAATGTACAAAAATGCTCTTCTTACTGCGGGAGTGGAGAATGCTGATATAATTGTCGCGGCGCCCACAGCTATATCAGGAACAGCGGCTCTTATCGGTGCTCTTAAGGCATATGCGGATATGAAGGACGAGAAACTTGATACGACTGCGCTTGACACATCACTTAATGAGCTTGTCACTACCGGACAGATAGAGGAGGCTTTGGGAGATGCATCCAAAGAGGATGTAGAGGAGATGATCGCCTTTATAAAGGCGGAGATTGCCGGGAAGGATCTGAATACAAGGGAAGAGATCGAAGCTGCTGTAAGAAAAGCGATAAAAGATTACAATGAAATGAAAAACGCAAACTGGTCATTGTCAGAGAATGAGATTACCCAGATAGTTGATCTTATGGTAAAGATAAAGGCCATGGGAATAGATTATAATACTCTGTTGGATCAGGCGGCAGACATTTACGAGAAATTCGGTGATAAGCTGACCGCAGATGATTTAAGTTCTTTGGCTGCCAAAACTGTTACCGATAACATAAAAGAAAAAGTTGGAGATGTTTTTTCCGGAATGTATGAGGGAGTAAAAAACTTTTTTTCTAAGATATTTGGCAGATGAAAGGGAAAATACAGGTTAGGTTTATAGGAAAAGATGAATACAGGTCGGCAATGGCTCTCTGTTGGCGGGTGTTTTGTGAATTCGAATCCGGGCTGATCGGTAAAGAGGGGATGGAGAGTTTCAGCAGATTTATCAACGATGAGACATTATACACTGTATTTCTGAATGGGGGATTCCCTGTTGTAGCCGCTTTTGATGACCAGACAATGATAGGGGTTGCTGCTGTAAGAAACGGACCGCACTTGTCCTTGTTATTTGTAGAAGGATGCTACCAACAGATGGGGGTAGGGACAGCTTTGATCGACTATTTCAGGGAATGGCTTCTGGCAACCAAAAGCTGGCTGGGAGGATCTAGTCTCACGGTGAATGCGTCAAATATAGGAGTTGGCTTTTATCACAAACTTGGGTTTAAAGATACAGGACCAAGGACTATGAAGGATGGGATCGATTACACTCCCATGACATTGGAGCTTAGTACGTAACGGAAATTTTGGAGAAGAGGGGTACTCGGTATTATGATAAATAATCAGGTGATACAAAAGGCAATTGATGAAATAAAAGAGATTTCAGGAGCAGAGCTTGCCGTAATGGATCTAAATGGAGCTCAGGCTGCGGCAACATTTTCAGCAGATGATATTTCTTCTGTCACTATCAGATCTTTTATAGATTCGGAAGCAGATGACAGTATAAATGGAGCTTTTCATTATTACAGAGTTGTAAGTGACGGGGTTACGGACTATGTTCTGGTATCATGCGGTACTGACGATAAAACAGAGATGGCTGCTCGTTTTGCGCTTTCCGAGATGACAGCACTTATCGGAGCGTATAAAGAAAAAATGGACAGGAATGCATTCTTTCAAAACCTTATTATGGATAATATGCTTGTGGTTGATATATACAGCAGGGCAAAGAAACTTCAGATTCCGACTGACAGCATCCGGTGCGTTTTTATAGTTGAGATTGAAGGAAACAGTGAGATCTCCGGGATCGATACCCTAAGATCGGTTTTTCCCACTGGGTCGGATAATTATGTTACGGAATCTGATGAGAAAACATATGTAGTGATAAAATCCCTTGATCCCTCAGATGAGCTTGAGTCACAGGCTAAGGAGACAGCCAATATGCTCGTGGATACTATGAATACCGAAGCTATGGTAAGGGTAAGGGTGTCCTATGGCAAGGTCGTATCTGAGATCAAGCAGGTTTCATCATCTTACAAGGAAGCAAAAATGGCAATGGAAGTAGGTAAGATATTCTACCAGGAAAGATTTATCCTTTCGTATGATACTCTTGGGATAGGTCGATTGATATATCAGCTTCAGCCGTCATTATGCGAGGTCTTTCTGCATGAAATATACGGTGAGGACATACCTGATCATCTTGATGAGGAGACACTTAATACTATTAATAAGTTTTTTGAAAACAATCTTAATGTTTCCGAGACTTCGAGACAGCTTTTTGTACACAGAAATACCCTCGTCTACCGTATCGAGAAACTGCAGAAAATGACAGGCCTTGATATCAGGGTGTTTGACGATGCTTTGACCTTTAAGATAGCGCTTATGGTAGTTAATTATATGAAATATGTTCAATCTCATAGAATATAATACATGCTTCCCGGCGTGTAATGTCTTCCGTATGATTTGGGGGTAAATATGCATATAGCGGGGATAAATAAAAACACATTGCTGGACTATCCGGGAAAGGTTGCGGCCACCGTATTTACTGGTGGGTGCAACTTAAGATGTCTGTTTTGTCAGAACAGCTCTTTGGTGGATGGACTGATCCCCGAGATAAAGGAAGAGGACGTGATAGCCTTTCTTGAAAAAAGAAGGAGTGTTCTGTCAGGGGTCTGCATTTCCGGAGGGGAGCCAACCTTGCAGCCGGATCTTGCTGGATTTATCGATAAAATCAGATCTTTGGGCTATGATGTGAAACTTGATACTAACGGGACAATGCCGGATATCCTTCGAAAGCTTGCAGATGAAAAACTTGTAAACTACATTGCGCTTGATATAAAAACAGGACGAAAAAAATATCGCGAACTTTGCAATGTGGATGTGGATCTGGAGAGCATAAATGAAAGTGTTGAATTGCTTTTGAACGGCAATTTCCCGGATTATGAATTTCGTACTACAGTTGTGGCAGAGTATTTTGACAAAGAAGATGCGACAGATATCGGAAAATGGCTTGCAGGTGGACGAAGATACTTTTTGCAGAATTTTGTTGATACAAATACTTCTTTTGTCGGCAGAGGTGTTCTGCATGGGCAGACAAAAGAGGAAATAGAATCATATGCAGATATATTGAGGAAAACGATATCGGAGGTGTCGCTTCGTGGAATCGATTGAAAGTGAATACGCCGATGATCTGAGATTTATGAAGGAGGCTATGAAACAGGCGAAAAAAGCCTATGAGACTGGAGAAGTTCCCATAGGCTGCGTGATAGTGGAGAATTCAACAGGAAGAATTATCGGAAGGGGATATAATCGGAGAAATACAGATAAAACCACTCTCGCGCATGCAGAGATAACTGCGATAAAAAAGGCATCCAAAGTAATGGGAGATTGGAGACTGGAGGGGTGTACCATTTATATTACGTTGGAGCCCTGTCCAATGTGCGCAGGAGCAATAGTTCAAGCACGGCTGGACAGATGTGTCTATGCAGCTCCATCAGATAAAGCTGGTTGCGCCGGATCGGTAGTTAACCTTTTGGAAGAACCGGGATTTAATCATCAGGTGGCGCTGACAAAAGGACTTATGGAGGAAGAATCTCAGGCTTTGATAAAGAGGTTTTTCAAAGAGCTTCGTCTGAAAAATTAGAATCTGATTTCTTTATGTTTGGGATATGCAACCGTGCCGATGCATAAATCCATCTGATATGGTATACTGTTTTTGTTTCATTTCTTTTGGTCGTTCAATAATTCTACATAAGGGGGAAGACATATGAAGCGTATCGGTTTACTTACGAGCGGCGGCGACTGTCAGGCACTTAACGCGGCAATGAGAGGCGTTGTAAAGTCTTTGGTCAATTCAGGAGAACAGATTGAACTGTATGGTTTTTTGGACGGATACAGGGGATTGATTTACGGAGAATACAGAATGTTGGATATTTCTGATTTTTCCGGGATATTAACCAGGGGTGGTACGATTTTAGGCACATCAAGAGTTCCGTTTAAGACCATTAGGGAACCTGATGAGGATGGAAGAGATAAAGTAGAATCCATGAAGCATTCATATTATAAGCTTCGCCTGGACTGTCTTGTCATTTTGGGAGGGAACGGAACTCATAAGACGGCAAATCTTCTGAGGGAAGAGGGACTTAATATAGTGACTCTTCCAAAGACGATAGATAACGACCTATGGGGCACAGATATGACATTCGGGTTCCAAAGTGCTGTGGATATTGCTACGCAGACTATAGACTATATTCACACTACCGCTGATTCACATGGCAGGGTATTTATTGTGGAGATTATGGGGCATAAGGTAGGATTCCTTCCGTTAAATGCAGGAATGGCAGGAGGAGCAGATATCATCCTTATACCGGAGATTCCTTATGACATAGACAAAATAGTAGATGCCATTGAGCTTAGGAAGACGAGAGGAGCAAAATTTACTATCATAGTGGTGGCAGAGGGAGCGATCAGTAAGCAAGATGCTAAGCTTTCAAAGAAGGATTACAAAGAGAAGGTCGCCAAATCAAAGTATCCTTCCGTATCTTATGAAATAGCCGAGAAGATACAGAAAAAGACCGGAAAGGAAGTCCGGGTGACTGTTCCCGGGCACATGCAAAGAGGTGGATCCCCGGATTCCTATGACAGGGTATTTGCGTCGCGACTTGGATCTGAAGCCGGAAAGCTGATCCTTAAAGGGGAATACGGTTTTATGGTTGGATATAAAAACAGAGAAATCGTAAAGGTACCCCTTGATGAGGTGGCCGGAAAGCTGAAAAGCCTTGATCCCAATGCAGCCATAATCAAGGAAGCTAAGATGCTTGGTATATCCTTTGGAGATTGAGATCATAAATAATGCCATACCTTTCTCTTTACAGAAAATACAGACCGCAGAGATTCTCTGATGTTGCCGGTCAGGATGCTATAATTAAGGCTCTTGGAAATCAGATTCTCAGCGGTAAGACGGCGCATGCATATCTGTTTACGGGCACCAGGGGAACAGGAAAGACCACCGTGGCAAAGATATTTGCTAAAGCCGTAAATTGCGAGAACCTTCAGGAGGACGGCAGCCCTTGCTGCGAGTGCGATATGTGCAGGGGGATTTCAGAAGGGAAATACATTAATGTCATTGAGATAGATGCTGCCTCAAATAACGGAGTAGATAACGTACGTACCATAATTGATGAGCTTGGCTACAGACCACAGAAAGGGAAAAAGAAGGTCTATATCATAGATGAGGTTCACATGCTGTCCGGAGGTGCTTTTAATGCATTTTTGAAGACATTGGAGGAACCGCCGGAGTACGCTATGTTCATTCTTGCTACTACGGAGGTCGGAAAGGTTCCCATAACCATCCTTTCCAGATGCCAAAGATATGATTTTCACCGTATGTCGGCTGGAATACTGGTTTCGAGGATGAAGGATATCCTTTCCTGGGAGAAACATCAGGCGGAGGAAAAAGCACTCTCATTTATTGCAAGACAGGCAGACGGATCCATGAGAGATGCGCTTTCGCTGCTTGATCAGTGCCTGGCATTTAACCCCGGGGAGACTCTTACGTATGATGAGGTTCTTGATGATCTGGGTGCCGTAGATGTATCCGTATTTTCTTCAATGGCAGAATATGTGTCTGGTGGTAACCTTAAGAGCGCAATAATGCTGCTTGATGATACCCTTATGAAGGGGCGGGATATACAGACTTTTGTTATAGACTTCATTGCATATCTCAGGAACCTGATGCTCATATCCGCGGACGGATCCACCGAGGCTGATATTGCCGACGTATTGGGAGTGTCCTCTGACACATATGATCAGATGAAGCAGATGGCGGGTAAGTTTGATACGGAGACGCTTATGCGATTTATCAGAATTTTCTCGGAGCTTTCCTCAGAGATCAGGTATTCGCCGCAGAAAAAAACACTTACCGAGATAGCGATTGTCAGGCTTATGCATCCGGAGATGCAGGATGATTCTGCGTCTGCAAAGCAGAGGCTGGCGATCATTGAAAGGAAAATAGACAGGCTGGAGAGGGAAGGTATAAAACAGTCTCCGGCATCGGCACCTCAGGACAAGCCCAAAGTCCGGAAACCATTGCCGGAAGCTCTGCCTGAGGACGTCCGTATGGTATGCGATAATTGGGGTCGGATTATAAAGGACGCGCAGGAGATGGTAAAGGGAATTCTGGCAGAGGCCAGGCCCTCTGTGGATGGAACCCGGCTTGTGATCGTCTGTAAAGATGAGATATCATCAGGATCACTCAAGGGGTATGACGGGGAGATACGGGAAATATTAAGGCGGGAAACAAAAAAAGAAATGGATTTTGAGATATACGGTCCGGGGAAGGATGAGGATCCGGATGCAAAATATCCTAATCTGGAAGATATGATCAATTATGATGAAATAAAGATCATATAAATAGGCGGATAAATAAGTATTGGTACAGAGGAGTAAATTGTATGTCCAGAAGAGGAGGATTTCCGGGAGGCGGAATGCCCGGAAACATGAATAATCTTATGAAACAGGCGCAGCGTATGCAGCGCCAGATGGCTGAAAAGCAGGAGGAGCTGGAGGGAAAGGAATATACTGCTACTTCCGGAGGTGGGGCAGTGGAAGTCACCGTATCAGGTAAGAAAGAACTTACAAAGATCAACATATCTCCGGATGCCTGTGATCCTGATGATGTAGAGATATTGCAGGACATGATCATTGCCGCAGTCAATGAAGCCATGAAACAGGCGGATGAAGCTTCCCAGGCTGCGATGGGAAGTCTGACGGGGGGGCTTGGAGGCCTGATATAGGGAGATATGAAGCTTTACTCCGGAAAGATGAACCGACTCGTAGAGGAGCTTTCATCCCTGCCCGGGATAGGAGAGAAGTCTGCGGGAAGACTTGCAGATCATTTGATACGGATGCCGGAGGAACGGGTCAGGCGTATTGCTGATGCAATGGTGGATGCAAGAGAGAATGTGCATTTTTGCAGGGAGTGTTATACCCTTACAGATGAGGAACTGTGTCCCGTGTGCGGTAATGAAGCCAGAGATCATAATACCATCATGGTTGTGGAGGATACCCGGGATATGCAGGCATATGAGAAAACCGGGAAATACTCAGGGGTATATCACGTGCTACAGGGTGCCATTTCTCCGATGCTTGGTATTGGTCCCAATGACATCCGGCTAAAAGAACTGATGGCAAGACTTCAGCAAAGTGGAATTAAAGAGGTCATAATAGCCACAAATTCTTCTCTTGAGGGAGAAACAACGGCGATGTATATCAGCAAGCTGATAAAACCTACAGGAATAAAAGTTACGAGGATAGCGAGTGGCGTACCTGTAGGCGGGGACCTTGAAAATATCGATGAGATCACGCTGCTTAGAGCCCTTGATGGACGGGTTGAGCTATAGAAATAACAATAACAGGAGGAGAAAGGTAATGGAGTACAAGGTATTTGAACTTACAAACAAAAATGGAATGAAAGTCAAACTGACTGAATTTGGAGCCAATGTTATGGAGATATGGGCTCCTGACAGGGACGGAAATTCCCAGGACGTGGTGATGGGATTTGATTCGCCTGAGGATTATAAGGAGAATGGCTGCTTTTTCGGTGCCTGCATAGGACGTATGGCGAACCGGATAAATGATGCAAAATTTACACTGGATGGCAAGGAGTATAAATTGCCGGTAAATGACGGCAAAAATAATCTCCATACTGACGCTGGTACGGGATTTCACAAGATGTTTTGGGAGGGAAAGCAGGAAGGGAATTCTGTCATCTTCAAGTTTACGAGCCCCGATGGTGACGGAGGATTCCCAGGAAAGCTTGATATGACAGTGACATATTCACTTACAGATGAAAACGGTCTTAAGATTCACTATGAAGGGGTGTCGGACAAGAAGACTCTTATTAATTGCACGAACCATTCCTATTTTAATCTTAGTGGTGATCTTTCCTCTTCCATACATGATCATGAGCTGAAGATTTACTCCCATAAATATACGCCGGTAGTTGCGGGAGCCATACCCACTGGAGAGATAGCAAAAACAGAGGGGACGGTTTTTGATTTTTCCGAGTACAGACAGGTGGGGCAAAACATAGATGACGATATAGAGCAGCTGAAACTTGTGCAGGGATATGATCATAATTTTGTGTTGGATCATCTTACAGGAGATTATTCATTGGTTGCTGAGGTGAAGTGTGGCAGATCCGGCAGAAAAATGGAAGTGTATTCCGATTTGCCTTGTATACAGTTTTATGCCGGAAACTGTATTTCTCCACAAACGGGAAAAGGTGGCGTGAAATATGATAAAAGACAGGCTCTTTGCCTTGAAACCCAGTATGCTCCTGATGCCATAAATCAGCCTGGGTTTGAAAAACCCATTTTTGATGCGGGACAGAAGTATGACACTACGACTGAATACAGATTCAGCACATATTAAGGATTATGGAGGCAGGATATGCTCGAGGAACTAAAGAAGGAAGTCTATGAAGCAAATATGCTTCTGCCAAAGCATGATCTGGTAACGTTTACCTGGGGAAACGTAAGCGGTGTAGACAGATCTGAAAAATTGTTTGTGATCAAGCCGTCAGGTGTGCCCTATGAAGATCTGAAACCAGAAGATATGGTGGTTGTGGATTTTGATGGGAAAAAGGTTGAAGGAAAGCTAAATCCATCATCTGATACGGCAACCCATGCAGAGCTTTACAGCAAATTTGAAGACATTGGCGGAGTTGTGCATACTCACAGTCCTTGGGCTACCAGCTGGGCACAGGCAGGCAGATCTATACCCTGCTACGGCACTACCCATGCGGATTATTTTTATGGTAGCGTTCCGTGTCTGCGTGTTTTGACGCAGCAGGAGATGGACGAGGGATATGAGAAAAACACAGGTGTGTTGATTACGGATTATTTTAAGGATAAGGATCATAATGCCGTTCAGGCGGTGCTATGCAAGAACCATGGTCCGTTTACCTGGGGTAAGGACGCAGAGGATGCAGTTCATTGTGCTGTGGTTTTGGAAGTCGTGGCAAAGATGGCTTGCCGAACTGAGGAGATCAATCCCAGGGTCGAGCCGACACCCCAGCATCTCATGGATAAGCATTATTATCGAAAACACGGCGAAAATGCCTACTACGGTCAGGGAAAGTGAATTCCGGTAAGTAGTCTCATACACAGAAAACTATATTTCAAAGGAGGAATCATGGATAAAAAGGAATTAAAGCAAACCGCCGTCAAAGTCCGTAAGGGGATAGTTACAGCGGTACACGCAGCGAAGGCCGGCCATCCCGGCGGCTCGCTGTCGGCAGCGGATATATTCACATACCTTTATTTTAAGGAAATGAATATCGACCCTAAGGATCCCAGGAAGCCCGACAGGGACAGATTTGTGCTGTCAAAGGGACATACTGCACCGGGACTTTATTCTGCAATGGCAAACAGGGGCTATTTTCCCGTGGAAGAGCTTACGACACTGAGAAAGCTGGGCTCGAGGCTTCAGGGACATCCCAATATGAACGATGTACCGGGGATAGATATGTCTTCAGGATCATTGGGACAGGGGCTTTCTGCGGCTGACGGAATGGCGCTTGCTGCAAAGCTTGACGGCAGGGATTACAGGGTTTACTGTCTTTGCGGTGACGGAGAGCTTCAGGAAGGCCAGATTTGGGAAGCAGCAATGTTTGCCGGCGCAAAGGGGCTTGATAACCTTTTTGTGATTGTGGATAATAACAACCTT
>CADCRB010000034.1 GCA_902803745.1 uncultured Lachnospiraceae bacterium | reverse complement strand
TGAAGCCGCAAAGCGAAGTGGTATCCCGGCCTGCAGAGCATGATCTTCTATTAGATGCATGACAGCATGCAGACAGCGGTGCACAGCTCCCCCGTAATCATTTTCGTCGCAAAAATCCTGTCTTGAAGGTCTTTCCTGATAATGAGCAATATGTATGGCATGCTTTACAAGCTCATCCACACCCTCATTCTTTGCAGCGCTGATCGGCACCACGGGAACTCCAAGAAGTGCCTCCATCTCATTGATGTCCACTGCTCCCCTGTTTGCCGTCATCTCATCCATCATATTGAGAGCTACGACCATCGGAATATTAAGCTCTATCAGCTGCATCGTAAGATAAAGATTCCGCTCGACATTCGTCGCATCGACTATATTAATAAGAGCAATGGGCTTTTCATCAAGAACGAAATTTCTGGAAACAAGCTCTTCACTGCTGTAAGGTGACATTGAATAGATACCGGGAAGATCCGTGACCATGGTATCACTGTGTCTTCTGATAGGTCCGTCTTTACGATCCACAGTGACTCCCGGGAAATTTCCCACATGCTGATTGGATCCGGTAAGCTGATTGAAAAGTGTAGTCTTACCGCTGTTCTGATTGCCAACCAACGCAAAGGTCAGCAAAGTACCGTCAGGAAGAGGCTTCTCATCCTTCCTTGAATGATATCTTCCCTCTTCACCCAGACCGGGATGCTCTTTTCTGCTCTTCTTCCTGATCTCAGGGTGCCTTTCTGTCTTTTCACTCTCCCTTACTTCTATCTTTTCAGCATCGGCAAGTCTAAGTGTCAGCTCATACCCATGGATCCGAAGCTCCATGGGGTCGCCCAGGGGAGCGAGCCTGATGGGGGTCACCTCAGCTCCGGGTATCACTCCCATATCAAGAAAGTGCTGTCGCAGAGCCCCTTCTCCGCCTACTGTCTCAATTATTGCGCTTTTTCCTATCTCAAGATCTCTCAGAGTCATTCTTCTGCTCCGCCGCCCTTTCATTTTCTTCAAGAAGAGCCTTAACTCTGTCAGAATTTTCCACGAAGAGATCCGCTATCACAGGATCGAAATGGGATCCGGATCCCTCTTTTATAATGTTCATCGCCTGCTCGAAGGTAAACGGCTTTTTATAGCTTCTCTTCGACATTAATGCATCAAAAACATCGGAAACTGCCATTATCCTCGCGCAAAGCGGTATCTCCTCTCCCTTAAGTCCCATAGGATATCCGGTTCCGTTCCACTTTTCGTGATGATAGGTCGCAAGATCAAGGGCTTCGCTGAGATAGCCTGACTCTCCTACAAGCTCCATGGCGCTCTCTATTATCTCCTTACCGGCGGTAGTATGCTTCTTCATTTCGGCAAATTCATCATCATCAAGTTTCCCGGGTTTATTCAATATGGCATCCGGAACCTTGATCTTGCCTACATCATGAAGAGGCGCCGAGTTATAAACATCCTTTACGAACTCTTCATCTATCTCGTCGGCATAAAGTCCGTTTTCCTGCAGAAGGTCAAGTATGAGCTTTACATAGGCCGCTGTATTCCTTACATGATCGCCGGTGCACTTATCCCTGCTCTCCACAAGATCAGCAAGTATATAGATAAGACCGTTCTGCATATTTTCGATCTGTTCACCCTTCTGCTTCACATCCTCCAGATAGCCCACTGTGTCGCTGATCGTCTTTACGAGAACACTGTACAGATTCTCTATCTCGTCTTCAGTCGATATCTTAAGAGAACTAAGACGCTTAACACTCAGCTCAAGATCTGACTCACTGTTGTAGGCAAATTCACCTGATGCAAAGGTCATGGCATCGATCGGGTATATTAGATGATAATCCGAAAACCACAGGACAAATACAAGGATCAAAATGAAAAAGCCTGCAAAAAGTGACACGATTCGGGCAAGAAAACTGATGCATCCGGACCTGATATCCTCCATATTTATATCAGCACAGGCATAGCAGACGCATTTTCCGTTGGAATCATAGATCGGCTCATAATCCGTAAGAAGCCATCCATAAGTATCATCTGTTATAATAGGATCTATAGGTTCACCTGCAAGAAGCTTCGGTAACAGCGACTTAAAGGATTCGTCAAATGGTATGATAGTCCCTTTAGGATTCCCCTTAACCTCTTCGGTATCCAGATCAAACACCACATGACATCCGTCTTCTCTTATCTGATATACATATATGTACTCGATATTATCCGCACTGTCCCTGATCCGGTAAAGATCCCTCTCGGTTTTCTTATAATCCTCCGAAGTCCCGTCTTCTAAGAGATAATCATCCACTCTGTCGGGATCTATTGTTATCGCCACAGTAGTAGCTATGCTCCTGCCGATAGCTGTATGCTGCTGCATGGAAAAATTCTTGTACAGAAGATAACTGATCGCTGTAGTCACTACGGCTACAAACAGCATGATCACACAGATAAGCAGCGTGATCTTTCTTCTTAATGAGAAGCCTCTCTTGCTGGCGCCTCTGGATTCCCTTATCTCGTCATTTGACATAGGCTTCTGTTTCCAGTCAGTGAGATTGAGCATAGCGATAAATCTATCGGGCAGAAGACTCTTCACTGCATAGAATCCGACCACCGTGATCGCCTTGTCAATAAGATCAAGTCTGTAATCTGCAAGGATCTGCTGCCAGAATGTCAGCTCACCCGCACCGTAAATAAAATATGTCAGTACAGATCCTGCAACTCCGCCGAAGAATGCAAGGAACGGAATCGTTATAAGTGATTTCCAGAACTTGTCAAAAAATCCCCTCTTTGCAAAAAAAGTCGCAGTTAACGCAATAAGAACGCTTATGCCCGCATAATAAAGATTGCTGATATCAGCTGTAGCATTAAAAATATTGGTAACATATCCAACAAAGATTCCGGGGAGATATCCGCCGAGCACAGCTCCAAGAAGCGTGCCAATATTATCCACATAGAGCGGCAGTCCGGCAGCCTTTACCAGACGGTTGACCGCCATATTTATCAGGACAAATACCAGATATATCAGAAACAGCCTGGCTTTCCGACACTTATATCCCAAATTCGTCTATCTCCTTTAATTCAGAATCGGTAAATCCCGTATTATCAAGTGCTTTTATATTATCAGTGATCTGTGAAGGCTTTGATGCACCTATCAATACCGATGTGATCTCTTCCTGTCTCAAAAGCCAGGCAAGCGCCATAGACGGAAGAGACTGTCCGCGTTTCTTTGCGATCTCATCAAGTCTTCTTATCTTTTCCATGGTTGCCTCATCCAGTTTTGAAGCGTTAAGGAATCTCCCATCGGTCCTGATCCTGCTGTCGTCAGGTATTCCATTTAAGTATTTGCCGGAAAGCAGACCCTGGGCAAGAGGAGAAAAACAGATTATCCCCTTTCCAAGCTTCTTTGCTGTCTGCTTAAGTCCGTTCATTTCGACTGTACGGTCAAGGATGCTGTAACGGTTTTGGTTGATGATAAATGGCACCTTAAGCTCGTCAAGTATCGCAGAAGCCTTGAGGAGATGATCGCCGTCATAATTTGAAAGACCGGCATACAAAGCCTTGCCGCTTTGCACTATATGAGCTAAAGCTCCCATGGTCTCCTCCAGAGGAGTTTGGGGATCCATCCTGTGATGGTAAAATATGTCCACATATTCAAGCCCCATTCTTTCAAGGGATTGATCAAGGCTCGCAATCAGATACTTCCTGCTGCCCCAGTTGCCATAGGGTCCCGGCCACATATCATAACCTGCTTTTGTAGAGATTATCAGCTCATCACGGTAGCCGGAGAAATGCTCCTTAAGGATCTTTCCGAAATTTCTCTCGGCGCTTCCGTATGCCGGACCGTAATTATTGGCAAGATCAAAATGGGTGATGCCGTTATCAAAGGCTGTAAAGCACATCTGCTCCATATTGGAATAATCACCGGTATCACCGAAATTATGCCAAAGCCCAAGTGATAAAGCAGGCAGCAGAAGGCCGCTCGCCCCCGTACGGTTATATTTCATCTTTTCATATCTGTCTTCTTTTGCCTGGTACATCACCTTATCCTCCATTCATTGTAGTGCCGCCCCCCATACCGCCTCGGAAGCTCCTTAACCGGATCATTTTTGGTTCGTCGGATTATTATAGCATGAATGCACGAAGTGAATAATGTATTTTACATATTTTTTATCCTTTATTATAATGATACACGAAATTAAAAACCTGACTTGATCACGGCAGCGGAAACACCATATTTTAAGCATTCATCTCCGCCGTCCTTCAGTGATCGGATTTATATTGAACAAGGGGGTTAGCTATGTCAGAAAGAAGAGTGGGTACTGTATCAAGGGGTATAAGATGTCCTATCATCAGACAGGGGGACGACCTTGCGCAGATCGTTACGGACTCTGTATTAGAGGCCGCCGAAGCAGAGGGCTTTACCATAAAGGACAGGGATGTGATCTCCGTCACTGAGTCAGTGGTCGCAAGATCTCAGGGAAATTACTGCACTACGGACAACATTGCGAAGGATGTGAAGAATAAACTCGGCGGCGGCACTGTGGGAGTCATTTTTCCGATACTTTCCAGAAACCGCTTTGCGATCTGCCTCCGGGGCATCGCAAAGGGCTGCAGCAAGATTGTGCTTATGCTCTCCTATCCCTCGGATGAAGTAGGAAACTGTCTCGTAAGTCTGGATAAGATCGACGAGGCCGGAGTCAATCCATACAGCGATGTGCTTTCTCTTGAAAGATACAGAGAGCTTTTTGGAGAAAACAAACACGAGTTTACCGGTGTTGATTATGTCACATATTATGGTGATCTGATACGGGAAAGCGGCTGTGATGTAGAGATTATCTTCGCTAATCAGCCGAGAGCCATCCTTGATCATACAAAGAATGTCATTAACTGTGATATCCACACAAGGGCAAGAACAAAAAGGATACTCCTTGCTGCCGGAGCAGAAAAGGTCTTCGGTCTTGATGAGATCATGAATGCTCCTGTAGACGGAAGCGGATGCAACGAAACTTACGGTCTCCTGGGCTCCAACAAAGCCACTGAGGATCAGGTAAAGCTTTTCCCCAGAGAATGCAAGGACCTGGTACTTCAGATCCAAAAGAATATCCTCGACAGGACCGGAAAGCATGTCGAAGTCATGGTATATGGCGACGGAGCCTTCAAGGATCCTCAGGGAAAGATCTGGGAGCTCGCAGATCCTGTGGTATCTCCAGCCTTCACTGACGGACTCATAGGTACTCCAAATGAACTGAAGCTCAAGTATCTGGCAGACAACGATTTTGCAGATCTTAAAGGTGAGGAATTAAAGAAAGCTATTTCAGACAGTATCAAAGCAAAGGATAAGGATCTGGTCGGCAAAATGGCAAGCGAAGGTACTACTCCGAGACAGCTGACTGATCTTATCGGATCCCTCTGTGACCTGACCTCAGGTTCCGGAGACAAAGGCACGCCGGTAGTTCTTGTTCAGGGATATTTTGACAACTACACGAATTGATCTTCAGAAATAAAAGAAGCCCGCAGGGATAATTTGATCCCTGCGGGCATTTTGATTATCAGACGTATTTTTCCCTTTCTACCACAGCTCCAAAGGGACATAACGCAACCTTGGCGATCTTAAAAAACTGCTTCCCGAACGGTATACC
>CADCRB010000033.1 GCA_902803745.1 uncultured Lachnospiraceae bacterium | reverse complement strand
AGGGGGAATTCCTTTTCGGCGCCGTATGCAATTCTGTTTCAATAGGTGGGATGATGCTTTTAGGCAACGCTGATGTGAAGCTTGATGACGGGAGCATGGAGCTTCTTTTGATCCGTTCACCAAAGAATCTTGCTGATATTAACTCCATCCTTACTTCTCTTGCGACCGGCAATCCCGATAATCCCCATATCTGTCTGGCTCAGGCTGACAGGGTTTCTTTCCGGTCTGAAGTCCCGGTATCCTGGGCAGTTGACGGAGAGTATGGAGGTGATCATGCTGATACAAAGATCTGTGTCTTACCCCGTGCGGCAAGTATCATAATAAGCAAATGAATGCAGGCCGGACTATTCCGGCGGTTTCTTTGACATACATATATCTATCTGATAAACTGCAACAGTTAATAATATATATAGGACTTAGATTGGTAATACAATGATCATTTCAAATAAAACAGTTTCGGCACTGGAGGCCGGTGAGTATTCGGATGAAGTGCTCTCCGAGGCGCTTCAACTTAAAGATGATGCACAAAAGGAGCTTTTTCTGGTAGCGCGTGAGCGAAGACACAGATTTTTTCCCGATGACAGAGCCCAGTCCAGAAGCGTGATAGAGATCTCCAATATATGCAGGCAGAAGTGCCGGTATTGCTCAATTGGCGGCAAGGATCAGAAGCTTAACTATACACTGAATTCCGCCCAGATGGAAATGCTTATGGATTATCTGTATGAAAAGGGACGAAGAGTAATACTCCTTCAGTCAGGTGAAAATCCCAGCGAGCCTTTCATACAGGAGGTTATAAATGCCATAGGCAAAATAAAGGAAAAACATAATGACCTCAGGATCATTCTCTGTATGGGAGATATGACAAGAGATCAGTATCAAAGACTGTATGATGCAGGGGCTTCGGATTTTGTGCTTAAGTTTGAAGCATCAAATGAGGAGCTTTTTAAGTACTGCAAGCCTAATGATGACTTAAGCAACCGTTTGAGATGCATACATGATCTGAATGACATTGGCTACAGGGTTGGATCAGGCAATATCGTAGGCC
Organism: uncultured Lachnospiraceae bacterium; assembly: GCA_902803745.1. Classification (GTDB taxonomy): domain Bacteria; phylum Bacillota; class Clostridia; order Lachnospirales; family Lachnospiraceae; genus NK4A144. The sequence goes on along the minus strand of CADCRB010000033.1, from coordinate 6,037 downwards.
TTCCAAAGCAGACTATGCAGGATCTGGTATCAGATCTGAAGCTGGTCCATAAGCTTCCGCTTGGAATGAACAGCACAACTATTTTTGTTCCTGCCGAGAATTCCGATTTTGCCGGTGAACCCGCAGGAGACGGTAATACAACCCTCAATATGATGGCTGTTATGCGGATAATGAATCCGGACAGACTGATGCCGACTACCAGCTCTCTTGAAAAGATGATACCTGATGGGCAATATCTGGGCCTTATGGCCGGGGCCAATACGGTAACTATCCATGACGGGACACCTGAGGAGCTGCAGGAACACTTTCCGATCTATTCTACGCATCGTGTCCGTCCCCAGATAGATCACTTTAAGGATATACTGAAACGCGCCGGGATGTCGGCGGATATCTGTGATTGACTGAGCAGGTTCTGACCGTATTTGCTGCTTGACTTTATTGCTTTGGATTGTTATTATATCGTGGTATGCCGCATGAAAAGGCTTAAGAGTGTCTTTTTTGGACACCGCCGAAAGCAGCGAGTAAATATAGGAGGTAAAGCCATATGTACGCAGTAATAGCGACGGGTGGAAAGCAGTACAAGGTTTCTGAAGGTGATGTCATCTTTGTTGAGAAGCTTGATGCCGAAGCAGGATCCGATGTAACTTTCGACCAGGTTCTCGCAGTAGGCGGAGATAAGATGACTGTTGGCGATCCTTTTGTGGATTCCGCATCTGTTACCGGCAAGGTCTTAGATCAGGTCAGAGGCAGAAAGATCATCGTATACCACTACAAGAGAAAGTCCGGATATCATAAGAAGAACGGACACAGGCAAGCATACACAAAGGTACAGATCGACAAGATCAACGCTTAATAGTGTATGATTGAGGTTTTGATCCAAAGGGACAAGGCGCAGGATATCACAGGGTTTAAGGTTTCCGGACATGCGCTTTTTGCCGAAGCAGGTAACGATATAATATGCTCGGCGGTCTCGATGCTTACGATTAATACTCTTAATGCCATAGAGCAGTTCCTTCCTGAGGAGCATATGGTTGTCACTATCGACAGAAAAAAGGGATTTATCGAAGCAAGGCTTCATGACAAGCCTTCAGAAAAATCAGAACTTCTTCTTCGTACTCTGCACCTTGGCATGGTCAGTATAGAGGAGCAGTACGGACGAAAATACGTTAAGGTAGTCGAAGGATAGGGAGCATAAGGAGGATAAGAAGATGCTGAGATTAGATCTGCAGTTCTTTGCTCATAAAAAGGGAGTCGGGTCCACAAAGAACGGACGTGATTCCGAGGCAAAAAGGCTTGGCGCTAAGAGGGCAGACGGTCAGTTCGTAAAGGCCGGTAATATTCTGTACAGGCAGAGAGGTACACATATCCATCCCGGTAAGAATGTCGGAAGGGGCGGAGATGATACTCTCTATGCACTTATTGACGGAGTTGTCCGTTTCGAGAGGAAGGACAAATTCAGAAAACAGGCAAGCGTATACGCCGTAGAATCAAAGTAAACGGAAAACCTCGCTAAGATTTCAAAGTAAAGACACAATAAGGCTTTTGGGGGACTTCGGGCTGATACGGTCCGGAGTCCTTGGTGTTTAATCGGAAATATGTTCATAGATCATACAGAAGTTACAATCAGGTCAGGAAAAGGCGGCGATGGGCATGTAAGCTTCCACAGAGAAAAATATGTGGCAGCCGGTGGCCCTGATGGCGGCGACGGCGGAAAAGGCGGCGACGTTATTTTTGTTGTTGATAAAGGGATGAATACCCTTCAGGATTTTCGATATAAAAAGAAGTTTTCGGCTGAAAACGGGGAAGAAGGCGGCGGCAACCGGCGCCATGGTAAGAGCGGAAAAGATCTGATACTCAAGGTGCCTGAGGGAACAGTGATATTTGAAGCGTCTACCCATAAAGTAATAACGGATATGTCGGGAGACAATGTCAGGTTTAATGCGCTGTCCGGAGGTAAAGGAGGAAAGGGTAACTGGCACTATGCCACATCTACAATGCAGATCCCGCAATATGCCGAAGCCGGAGGTGACGCCATAGAGCTTCGTATTGAAATGGAGCTCAAATGCATAGCTGATGTCGGTCTTGTGGGATTTCCAAACGCCGGCAAATCAACGCTTTTATCAAGAGTCACCAATGCCAGACCTAAAATTGCGGATTATCATTTTACCACCCTGGAGCCAAATCTGGGTGTGGTAGATATGGAGGGGGCTTCGGGTTTTGTGATCGCTGATATACCGGGTCTCATTGAGGGAGCTTCCGAAGGAGCAGGACTGGGTCATGATTTTCTCCGTCATATTGAGAGGACAAAGGTACTGATCCATATGGTTGATGCTGCAGGCACAGAGGGAAGGGATCCGCTGGAAGATATTGCGAAGATAGATCATGAGCTCATTTCCTACAATGCGGATATGTCAAAAAGACCTCAGGTGATCGCTGCAAATAAGACTGATATCCTGTCTGATGATGAAAAGGCTGGTATACTGCAAAAGCTCCGCGACAGATATGAGAAGGGAGAGACAAAAGTATTTCCTGTCAGTGCTGCCACTGGTGATGGATTGAAAGAACTCCTGTATTATGTATCGGAGCTTGTAGAGCGTCATAAGGATGAAGGAGCAAGATTCACACAGGAGTATTTCCCTGAATTCCATATCCCGGCTTCAGAACCCTTTACCGTAAGCTTTGATGCAAAGCAGAACGAATATGTGATAGAGGGACCGCGTATTGAAAAAATGCTCGGTTATACAAATCTGAATTCAGAAAAAGGATTCCTTTTCTTCCAGAAATTCATTAAGGAAAACGGAATAGATGAGGAATTGAAACGACTTGGTATCGAAGAAGGTGACACTGTACGCATGTACGGTCATTATTTTGAATACTTCACCTGATGATATATAAAGTCCGGTTAAGGGAGATAATATGACACTTACATCAAAACAAAGAGCGTATCTCAGATCACTTGCAATGGATATGGATCCTGTATACAGGATCGGGAAAGAATCACTCACACCTGAAATAGTGCGCGGGCTGGATGAGGCGCTTGCCGCCAGAGAGCTTATCAAGGTTTCAGTAGAAAAGAACTGTGAGGATGATATCAGAGCTCTTTCTGATACAGCGGCACAAAGGACAAAGGCTGTCGCGGTTCAGGTCATTGGACGAAAATTTGTCCTTTATCGTCCGGCAAAGAAGCCAAAGATAGAGCTTCCCCCAAAATGATAATGTAAGGGTATAAATTTTGATGTCTTCAAAAGATATTGGAATATTGGGAGGCACCTTTAATCCCATACACAATCAGCACCTGCTTTTGGCAAAGAAAGCTTATGAGCAGCTTCAGCCTGACAAGATACTCCTTATCCCCAGCGGGATTTCTTATCTGAAGGAGGGTACAAATGTACTTTCTGCAGATAAAAGATACGAAATGTGCCGTCTTGCAGTCAGTGGTATACCTTATATCGAGCTTTCGGATATAGAGCTGAAACGAAAAGGTAATTCTTATACCTGTGATACGTTAAAAGAGCTTTCGTTGCAGTATCCTGATGCTGAATTTTATTATATTATCGGTGCAGATACATTATTTATGCTTGAAAACTGGAGAAATCCGGAGTATATATTTTCAAACTGTATCCTGACTGTCGCTTCAAGAATTGACAGAAACAATTATACTGATGAAAAGTTAAAACAGAAGATAACTTATTATGAGAAAAGATATGATGCCCGTATCAGGGTTTTGGAAATAAACATTTCAGATCTTTCTTCAAGTATGATTAGACAGGCCGCGGCAAAAGGAGAGGATATAAGATCTTTTGTACCCGAAGATGTTGCGGACTATATCATTAAAAACGGATTGTACAGATGACTGAGAAAAATGATTTATTAAAAAGAAAAATAAAAAAGGAACTTGACAGGGACAGATATCAGCATACACTCGGAGTAGCATATACCGCAGCATGTCTTGCCATGAGATACGGAGAGGATCTGGATAAGGCATATACAGCCGGACTTTTGCATGATTGCGCAAAATGTATCCCGACAGATGAAAAGTTCAGATTGTGTGACAAATACGGCATAGAGCTCAGCAGGTTCGAAAAGGAAAATCCTGCGCTGATCCATGCAAAGCTTGGAGCTTACATTGCCGAGAATAAATATGGTATTTCTGATGATGACATTCTTGCAGCAATAAGGACTCATACTACAGGAGAACCGGAGATGAGTCTCATGCAGAAGATCATTTTTACAGCGGACTTTATAGAGCCGCGACGTGATCAGGCTGCAAATCTGAAGGAGATCAGACAGCTGGCTTTTACAGATCTTGACAGGGCTGTGGAAAAGATACTGTATGATACATTGAATTATCTGGGTAAGAAGAAGGATGCTCCGGTAGATCCCATGACAAAAATGACATATGAATATTACAGCAGTCAAAGGAGCTGATCAATGGACAGAGAAATAATTAACGGATTATATAAGTCTCTTGATGATAAGAAGGCAGAAGACATCAAGGTGATAGAGATATCAAATCTTTCTGAGATAGCGGACTATTTTGTCATTGCAACTGCAAATAATATCCATCAGATGGAGGCCTTGCTGGATGCTGTTGAAGAATATATGTATAAAGCCGGTATCAATGTAAAAAGCATCGAAGGTCATTCTAAAGACAGATCTAACTGGATCCTAATGGACTATGGAGATATCATAATCCATCTGTTCGACAGTGAGGCAAGAGAGTTCTATAACCTGGAGCATTTGTGGAAGGGTGGTATCTGTCTGGATATAGAACCCTGAAAAATCTGCCTCCCGGGATCTGAAATCAATGCTTCAGATCCATCGAATAATATGGAAGTATTATCACCTGACCGGCATATATGTCGGATGCAGATAATAAATGATTGATCGAGACAACTTCCGATATATATTTTCCGGCTGAGCTATATTCTTTTGTCATATATTCATCAGCCAGTCTGCTGAGATTATCACCGTCCTTTACTGTATAAGATGTATAATATTTATAGGAGCTGCCGCCGTCTCTTTCACTTGCAAAGGAGCTGATGGAAAGGCTGAAGGTAGCTATGGTCATTACGATCAGAAGGGCAGACACGAAACGAAGGATATTAACCTGACGCGCGAGCTTTCTTCTTGTTTCAGCTCTTTTCAATATATTATTCTTTTCTCTATGATCTCTCTTTTGCATCATCTCACCTCATAATCGTAATATTGTAAAAATGTCGAACGTTTGTTTGTATAAGCATTATATCGAACATATATTCTGATGTCAATACAAAAATCGAACATATTTTCCGAAAAGATGTTCTATTTTTTTATATTTTGTGGTAGAATGATTTAGAAAGACAAAATACAGCAGAAAATGATCATTATTCATAGAAAGGAAACAAACATGGCTCAGGGAAAGATCACAGAAAAACAAAGACAGATATTGGAATATATAAAGTCAGAGATCCTGTCAAAAGGATATCCGCCGGCTGTAAGGGATATCTGCCAGGCTGTGGATCTTAAATCAACTTCATCTGTGCATGCTCATCTGGAGACGCTGGAAAAGAATGGATATATCAGGAGGGATCCGACTAAGCCAAGAGCTATCGAGATATTGGATGACGATTTTAATCTGGGACGTCGTGAAGTGACAAATATTCCGCTTGTAGGAAACGTTGCAGCCGGCCAGCCGATCTTAGCCCAGCAGAATATCGAGAATTATTTTCCGTTCCCTGTAGAGATGGCTCCCAATTCCCAATGCTTTGCATTAAAGGTTCAGGGTGAAAGCATGATCAATATCGGCATCAATGACGGCGATTATGTCTTTGTGATGGAAACTAATTCTGCAAATAACGGTGACCTCGTTGTTGCGCTTGTGGATGATTCGGCTACGGTCAAAACTTTCTATAAGGAAAAGGATCATATCAGACTTCAGCCTGAGAATGATGATATGGATCCGATCATAGTCAGTGACTGTAAGATCCTTGGCAAGGTATTCGGCTTATTCAGGCTGTATTAAGCGATGCGGTCAGTCCTATGTATTTCATGCGTT
>CADCRB010000032.1 GCA_902803745.1 uncultured Lachnospiraceae bacterium | reverse complement strand
GCTCCTAAACTCAGGGGCGAGCGTACAAGGATGTACGCGAGAGCAGTTACTGAACAAGGATGTGAATAACTGCGGCCCCGTGACTCTTGTACTACATAGAGGCACTTTCTTAGTAACATAGCTGAGAAAAAACTACAAGCTGAAAACATCTTGTTCCGAAGAGCTTTAATATAAGAAACAAAAAAGTATGACTTTTTGCGGACAAAATTGGAAATTATCCGCAAAAATCCGGCTTCGCCGGACACGCCCCTTGCTTCGCAAGGACCTGGTCAAATACGATTCTTGTTTTTTTGATAAAAAACAAGAATCTATATAATTTAGCGAAGGTTTATCATCTGTGATATACTATGTGCGGAATTTTGAAACAGAAAAGATTGAGGAGATGTAATGGCGCTTAGAGAAGTAAGGACGATCGGTGATCCTATACTGGAAAAAAGATCAAAGGAAGTCACGAAGGTTACGGACAGGACAAAGGAACTCATAGATGATATGATCGAGACCCTTTATGAGCAGAACGGAGTAGGGCTTTCTGCCGTACAGGTGGGAGTGCTTAAGAGGATAGTCATCATGGACCTCTCGGAAGACGGGGAAGAGCCCGTGGTAATGATCAATCCTGTGATACGTGAGACTGACGGTGAGCAGGAGGGGTATGAAGGATGTCTGTCCGTTCCCGGAAAGACCGGCAAGGTAGTGAGGCCGAACCATGCGATTGTTGACTATCTGGATGAGGATATGCAGCCCCAGAGCATGGAAGGCGAGGGCATCTTTGCGAGATGTATCTGTCATGAATGCGACCATCTGGAAGGCAGGCTCTATGTAGATCTGGTGGACGGACCGCTTCGGAATGTGGAAGATCTGGAGGAGCAGGAGGACGATAACGGAGAGGAAGCAGGAGAAGACCATTGAAGATAATATTTATGGGGACTCCCGACTTTGCCGTGAACTCGCTTGAAGCGATAAATGATGCAGGACATGAGATCACTCTTGTCGTGACACAGCCTGATAAGCCCAAAGGCAGAAGCGGCGCGCTTCAGATGAGCGATGTGAAGCAATGCGCTCTGAAACTTGGCATACCTGTATTCCAGCCTGAGAAGATAAAGGATCCCGCAGCTTTTGATAAGCTTAAGGAATATGAATGTGAGCTTATCGTTGTGGCTGCATTCGGTCAGATAATACCGGAGGAGATCCTGAAGTTCCCGAAATACGGATGCATCAATGTCCATGCTTCACTGCTGCCGAGGCTCAGGGGAGCATCTCCCATACAGACTGCCATCCTCGAAGGTGATGCTGAGACCGGTGTTACCATCCAGCAGATGGGGGTGGGGCTCGACACCGGCGATATCCTCTCACAAAGCAGGATCCCTATAGATAAAGATGATACGGGAGGAAGTCTTTTTGATAAGCTTGCCGATCTCGGAGCAGAGCTTGTCGTTAAGACCATAGAGGACATAGGAGAGGGCAGGATCAGGCCCTGTCCGCAGGATGAGGATAAGGCAAGCTATGCAAAGAAGATCGATAAGTCAATGGGACGTATCGACTGGAATATGGACGCTTGTGAAATCGAAAGGCTCATAAGAGCTCTTGATCCCTGGCCTTCTGCCTTCAGCAGTTTAGAAGGCAGGATGGTCAAGATTTGGAAGGCGCAGACAGGCCCGGGAACGGATGCTGCTCCCGGCAGAGTGACGGATGTCCGAAAGGACGGCATAAGCGTTGCCTGTGGCAGCGGATCGCTTATTATAAAGGAGATACAGCTTGAGGGTAAAAAGCGTATGCCGGTACATGATTTCCTGCTGGGATACGATCTTAAGCCCGGGGCTTTGTTTTCATAAAACGGAAGGCAGGTGAAGCATAATGTATTACGGATACGGATTTGACTGGACGTATATACTTCTGCTGATTGGTGTCGTAGTTACCGGCATAGCATCGGCAAAGGTGAATTCGACCTTCAGGAAATATGCCAGAATAGCCTCTACCACGGGGATGACCGGAGCGCAGGCTGCACAGCATATATTGAATTCTGAAGGTATATATGATGTTTCAATACAGCATATAGCAGGCAATCTCACGGATCATTACAATCCGGCTACAAAGACCGTCAATCTCTCGGATGCTACCTACGGATCCTCTTCGGTGGCGGCGATAGGAGTTGCGGCTCACGAGTGCGGGCATGTGATACAGCATCACACAGGATATGTGCCGCTGAATTTCCGGACTGCCCTTGTGCCTGTCGCAAATATCGGCTCCAAAGCAGGGATACCCGTAATTATCCTCGGAATGATCCTGGGGGCAAACTCCTCCCTGATAACACTGGGGATCGCGCTCTTTTCATTCGGAGTATTGTTTCAGCTCGTTACACTTCCTGTGGAGTTTGATGCATCCAGAAGGGCATTAAAGCTTCTCGGAAACCTTGGCATACTCAATCCGGATGAAGTAAGGGATTCACGAAAGGTGCTGGGGGCAGCCGCGATGACCTATGTGGCATCCGCCTTCGCATCAATTCTTTCATTACTGAGGCTTATCATCCTTTTCGGCGGCAACAGAAGGAGAGACTGAAGTGAAAGAAACTGATCAAAGCGCACGGGGTACGGCGCTTGAAATACTGATGAAATATGAGAAGGAGGGGAAGAAGCTCGGACCCCTCCTGCTTTCTGTCATACAGGATAAGGGGATAACTGATAAGCGTGATCTCGCACTGATAAAGATCCTTACGGAAGGGACCGTGGAGAGGCTTATCACTCTCGACTATATCATAGACCTGGTGTCAAAAATAAAGACAGCCAAAATGAAGAGTACAGTGCGCATGATAATAAGGCTCGGAACCTTCCAGCTCGTCTTTATGGACAGCATACCGGACAGGGCCGCAGTGAATGAGTCGGTCGAGCTTGCAAAGAAGAAACATCTGGACGGTCTCGTGCCTTTTGTAAACGGTGTGCTGAGGGCAGTGGCAGGACGCAGGGATGCAGGGATAAACTATCCGGACTGGTCAGTGGAGTTCTCCTGCCCCGGCTGGATCGCTGATCTTATGAGAAACGGATACGGTGAAGAAAAGGCCCGTAAAATGCTTGGGTCCGGGATGTGAAGCAGGCCTCTGTACCTAAGGGTGAACCGCTGCAGGAGTGATGGAAGCCTTTTGCAGGAGAAGCTTCGCCGGGAAGGGTACAGCGCGGTAAGGACAGATCATCCCTATACTCTTGAAGCAAAGGAGGGACATCTTTCTCCGGCAGACTCTGAAAGCTTTGCGCTCGGTCTTTATTCCGTGCAGGATCTGTCCTCACAGCTTGCAATGTATGATCTTTGCGAACAGATTAAAGTTTACATAAAGATCACAAAAACAGTTGACATAAATATAT
>CADCRB010000031.1 GCA_902803745.1 uncultured Lachnospiraceae bacterium | reverse complement strand
CTGGATCAGGCGATGGAGTGATCCCTGCTGCATCCGTATCCGCCTGTATGGGATCGGCATCAGCCGGGATAGCGCTGTCTGATACCCCGCTGTTCGGCTGAGCGCTTTCAGATGTATCGGTGACCGGCGTATCGGTTGATCCGTCCGGGACGGCATCAGTGACCGCAGCTGCTCCGGCAGTGACAAGAGCAGAAGCCCCAGCCGCATCGTTTGAAGTATCATCAGATGTATCATCCGAAGCCGATCCGGTACTGCCTGTGTTTGCGTTAACGGATTTCACATCCCTGTCGCTGTAATTACCGTCAAGACCGCTCTGATCTGCAGTATACTTTGTAGCAATGGGGGCTGCCACCGCAGCTTCCTTATCCTCATCCGACAGGGCATAAGCGAAATCATCCAGATTTCTCGGGTCATTCGGAAAATAATCTTCATTCAGAAGATACCTTGATTCATATTCATCCACGATGCTGTACTCGACCTCAAGAGTATCTATAGTTGCAAACCGTACCGTGCTCATATTGTTTCCTTTTGACTGGATGACTCCTATCGATCTTAATGAATTGGAATCATTCCCATCATCAAATCCTGCAAGAAGCTCATATATTTCTTTATTACCTATATTGTAGCCCGATATGGCTATACTGCTGTCATTTACTTTCCTGAAATCGGTTACCGTGCCGGTAGATTCGAACGTAGCACCTGAAGCCTTGAATCTGACCTCCAATACTCCGATCATAACCTTGTTATTATCTATGGCAGCCTTCAGAGTGCTGTCTGTCTCATCACCTTTTCTTGCTTCTTTCCAATATGCCACAGGAATTATTCCCATCCTGTAGTTCACCCCATCAATAGCACGGATTTCGGTATCATAGTAGCTCACTACCTTACCGTCAAGGACAAGCCACTGATTGTCATACCGGTCGATCGTGATGAATGAGTTTCTGTCTTCGCGTGAAGGATTTGATGAATACATACTGCTGCTTCCCAGAGATACATATACAGGCTTGCCTTTATCATCCCGGACGGGATTACCTGCTGCATCTTTCTCAGTCACATATACCTTAGCATCGACATGGTCAACAATATCTGGTCCTGCATCGGTCACAGTCAGCTTTTTTTGTGCCTGACCATCACCTATATCTTCAACAATGATATTATTCTTTCTTATCCTGTCACTTACCTGAGCCCAGATCAGATCGTCTACCTCTTGTTTGGTCAGTCCGCTTGCTTCCATCAGATCTTTGATAGACCATATCTCTTTCTGATTCCATACATTATCAAATGCATCACTGTCACCTGTTTCGCCTTCTTTATTCGGAATGTCTGCCCAGAACGAATCATATCCCAGCATCTTTCCAACCTTGAGCCACACTCCGTAGGCCGCAAGAGACTTTCCATAAGGATCAAGTTTTTCGCTGCTCTTATATGCGCTGATAAGATCCAGTACCTGATCTACATTGCCTTCATTCGCTCCTATGGGTGTCACGCTCATGGAAAACGTCGGAAAATACATGCTGAGGCCTGTAGGCTCGGTTCCGAGCGCAAAGTCCCTGCTTCCATTTTTAGTTTCGTCCCTTACTGCTACAAGATAATACAGAATAGTATTATTCGCTGCATTTTTCAGCTTTTTACAGGCAGCATACAGTGCCGGATTACCAGTTTTGAGCCATCCGTCATAATTAGTCATCAAAGCATCGCATAAGCCCTGCACATCTATCAGATCACGGGTATATGCATTGTTAGACCTTACCTCTATATAGCTGTATGCCTTTCTTGTCTTCAGAATAGTATCCAGCGTATTCTGATCATTATCTTTTATCGCTTTCGTCAAAGCTTCCGCAAAGCCCGTCAGAGCGTCGGAAAACTCGCCCCGGATCTTAGAGGAGTCTATCAATGCAAGGATCGCGTCCTCCTTGTCATCATCACTAGTATATGACTGGATCGCACTCTCTATTATGCTCTTAGCGTATTTTGGGGTATCGACATTGTGATCTTTGATCAGCTCAGAGATCAGATTTTCATATCCATAGTATAACCCTTTTCCCGGAAACTCCTGCTCAGAAAGAATGAGATAATCCGAATAAGGAGAAAGCGCAAGAGCAACCTCTGCATTTGACATAAGACAAGCGTCGAATGCAATAAAATCAAAGATCACACCGCTGTCCTTTATCGCATTTGTCATATCTACAAGTGACATCGCCTGATCATTTGCTCTTCTCTTGTCCAAACCAAATCCACCCTCCGGTCCGCCGCCATGATCCCACATTATAAGATCATACTTTGATGCATCGGGATATCTGCTCTTTACTGACTTGATAAATGCCGCAAGGTTTGAACCCTGTGTCATATATCCTCCATCATTAAAGCCATTCTCAAGCAGAGTCAGCTTCCCGTCACGAAGCTCCCATAGCTGGTTTATCTTTCCGAGCGTCGAAACAAGTGATGGCTGCTGCTCTCCATTTAAATTATAAAGATACTTTTCTACTGTCTGACCGTCGTTTCTTGTCCAGTTATCCTTTGAACCTCCGGTCATTATTATGATACGGTTGCCGGACCCTATACTCCCCTTTGCGCTCTCAGTGAGCATGGTGTACAGATTCAGTGCAGCACTATCCGTAAGATCTGCGCCGTCCAGATAGATCATGATCACACGGCCGTCAACTTTTGATCCGGAATCACTGCTATGGGAATCACTGTCATCCGAACTGTCCGAACTGTTCCATCCGGCAGCCCAGCCGTTTATGAACCCATTACCGCCGTACAGGATATTCTGAAAGATCTTAAGATAAGCGATATAGCTTGCAAGGTTCGCAGCGTTATGGTCAGCTCCTATGCAGGAAAGGAAAGCCGCATAATCAAGCACATTTCCTTTTTTATACATACTGCCCTTTGAAAGCAGTCCGTCCCTCATTCCTACAATATAAAGCTTTGTACGATAGGATTTCTTATTCTTAAGATCGAGCTCTTCCGCGCCGTTGCCGTGAGGCAGCATAAATCTGCTGGCAAAGCCCGGTATGGATTCCCAAGTCGAAATATCCGTCTCGGCACCGCTGTCTTTGATACTGAGATCGGATTTAGGCGTAAGCTTCACATCTATCACATTGATACCGGCATCTATGACCGTGGCGTCAGCTCCGCCGTTATAGACAGCAGTAAAACCGCTGAAAGAATCGGAGCGGAGTATATCACCCTGATAAAGCACGTTGGAAAGCCATTCGGCAGGAATACCGGACGCGCTATAGTTTCCCAGACCGCCCGAGGTATTATAGGTACCTTCAAGTCCGTTCTTTTCAGCATATTCCGATGCCTTAAGATCCCTTTGGGTCAGCCAGTCCCGCAGCCTGGTGTCATTCTTCCAGTCACTTCCTACAAGAGTAGCGACCGACAGCATGCCTTTAAGCTCCTCCTCGCTCCTTACCACGGAAGCGGATGGGGCTGCCTCCGCACTTTGCAGGAAACAACCGGATGTGCCCGAAAAGGCAATAAAAAATGCCATTACAATTGCGGAAAGTCTGCCAAAAGATGTGATCTTTCGCTTTTTCATAAAATCAGTTCTCCTTTTATCAAAAGTATTATGTGTGATATTACTTCAAGCAGTTTTTCTCCCTCTTAATACCTGATGGAGCACTCCCGGAGCGATCAGGGTAAGTCCTGAGTTGTCAGTGAGCACTCCATGAAAGATCAGAATAAGTCCGGGATGATCAGTATACAGTCAATATACAAGTATCCCGCTGACACAGGTATCATCGTACTTAGCACCGCTGTTTGCTCCTGTGATCGTTATGGTGATGGTATCTGTCAGTACAGGCTCGTCAAGCTCGATCTTAGAGCGGTTGCTGTCTGCCAGATTTTCGGCCGAAAAGTTTTCATAGCCGTATCCATCAAGGACTCCGTCCACGATATTTCCGCCGCCAAAGTCCACCCTGACATCGGTGAGCTTGCCGTTATTGCTGTACAGAGTATAGTCTGCAGTGTAACCGTTTACTATCTGGACACCGTACACAGGCTGCTTTCTGTCAAGATAAAGAGTGATCGTCTCTCCGACACCTGTCCCGGGCACTCCCTCTGCCCATACCGTTGCAGGATCATCATCCAGAAGGTTTTCACCGTTATAGTTTTTGCCGGCTGAAGGAGGAAGAACAGACGAGGTCTCGACTCTCGATACCTGTATCCCGTCAGGTCTGTATATACCATACACCATGGTCACTCCGTATCTGCTGTCAGGATTTTTGGCGAAAAGGATATCACCATATCCATTGAATGAGATATTTCCGCCGTTATCCTCATAGAATGAAGGACCGGAAAGCAGATAACAGGAATCATCCTCAAAGAACTCCTGGTGCTCTATCCGATCCCAGGGATCTCCGTCACCATATGAAAACAGGATATAACCGTCCTTTACCTGCTCATATTCAGCCGGTGTATAGTTTTCTTCTCCGTATATATCCTTAAATAAAGCAGCAGCATCCTCTACCGGGAAGACTTTATCCGCCCCATAGTCTTCGCCGCGCATCGCAGGGATCGCTTCAAAGAAATCAGATTCCTCCCATGCGATCCCGTCAAATATCTGTCTGCGAAGCCTTGCCTTTTTGTTGTTGTCCATTTCAGAAAATATCTCACCTTCCTCATCCAGGACCCTTGAAAAGGTCGCAAGGGCGGCCATTTCCGACATGAGCTCCGCTTCAGGCGGACTTACGGCATCCGTTTTTCTCAGCTGATCGATCTTATCTTTGTATTCCTCATCCGATGGAGTGCTCTCCGGTATTTCCCCTTCCTCGTCCTCCGCTTTGATATCGGAAGCTTCATTATCGGGATCAGGTATTTCCGTATTTTGGGTCTGCTCAGAGACATCCTCCTCGGGCTTTGTATCTGAGACTTCTTCATCAGCCGGTCTGTCGACAGTTACCGAAGCTGTATCTTCACTTTTCGAGCAGCCGCTGAAGGATGCTCCGATCAAAGCGGTGATAAGAAGAATGAAAACGGTGCACTTATGATCCGGTTTTCTTTTCATCTCAAGTCTCCGCACTCGGTGCCGTTCTTTTCCTTTTGATTATCTGAAGGAATACTCCCAGAGCGATAAGGGTAAGTCCAAGGGTGTCAGTCAGCAATCCGGGGAAGATCAGCATAAGTCCGCCGGCTGTCAAAAGGACACGGTCAAGTATTGACATATCTGTAAGGAGATATCCCTCCAGCGCAGCCGCTACGCCTACAATGCCGATCAAAGAGGTAGCATATATCAGGATCACGTCCGTGAAATTGGCGTCTATAAGCAGCATATCCGGACTGAAGCAGAATACATAGGGGATAATGAAAGCTCCTATAGCCATCTTTGTCGCATTAAAGGCGGTCCTCATCGGGTTCGACTTTGCTATGGCGCTTCCTGCATAGGCTGCAAGCGCTACAGGAGGCGTGATGTCAGCAACGATCCCGAAATAGAATACAAAGAAATGTGCTGCCAGGATAGGCACGCCCATACGGGTAATGATGGGTGCGCAGGTGGCGGCCATAATGCAATAGGTAGCTGTCGTGGGTACGCCCATGCCCAGGATTATGCAGCACAGCATGGTAAGGAAAAGAGCGATAAAGAGCTTGTCGCCTGCTACTGCAACTATCGCATTTATCATCTCATTTGCAAGTCCGGTCATG
>CADCRB010000030.1 GCA_902803745.1 uncultured Lachnospiraceae bacterium | reverse complement strand
TTTTCATTCTGCGGAGCTGTTCCTGGGAGTCCACCAAAAAGCTCCGATGTGGATGCCTGATAAATCCTGCAGGTTTTTTCAAGGCCGCAGACCCTTACGGCTTCCAAAATCCTGAGCACTCCCGTGGCATCTATATCAGCCGTAAACTCCGGCACATCGAAAGATCCCTGAACATGTGACTGGGCTGCAAGATTATATATTTCATCCGGTCTTACCTCGGCAATAAGCTTCACGAGGCTTATGGAATCTCCCAGATCACCGAACTTCAGATGAAAATTTGGTGCGCCCTCAAGATGGGCGATCCGTTCTCTGAAATCCACGGACGTTCTTCGTATCATTCCATATACAGCATATCCCTTCTCAAGCAGCAGTTCGGAAAGAAATGATCCGTCCTGACCGGTCACACCGGTGATAAGCGCTTTTTTCATTCTTCAATACTCCTTTGTTTTACTTCATTACATTTTATCATCATAAAACATGCTTGACAAAACCTGCATTTCACCCTCTTCCAAGCATCAGATAAAGCGCAAGAGTTGAAAAAGCAAACGCTGCAGTCACTCCGTAAATTATCCATTTCCCCCTGATACTGCAGCCTTCTCCTCCTGTATAGAGACCTGCTCCCAATGCCTGGACAGGAATCAGATATATCACATATCTGAAATCCATAGAGCTGGAATAAGGCGCTTTTAACATGAAGCTTACATACATCATAAGAGAAACGATATACAAAACTGCAAGGTACGCCCTTATGGACAGAGCCGGTATAAATACGGACGATCTCAGCACTTTGATAAAGCAGTACAGACAAATCAGGGCAAGCATGGTTCCTGAGATGAATAGAGCCCATCCAAACACTGTCATAAGCGCAGCACCCGCTCCGCTGTGACCAGCCTCCGCCATAGCATGAGCAAAGTTTTCATCTCCGAAAAACGATGTTTTCATCATCCCGAGGATCATATTAAACTCATCATACGGGTCACCATTTGTGATCCTTGACAGGTACGGTATGTGACATCTGATATCAAATATCCTGGCTGCTATCGAAGCCTGGATCACTTCTCCCACCTCCGGAGTATATCCAAAGGGTACCCCGAACATAATATAGTTTCTGATCGGAGACCATAATGCCAGCGGTCCGCAAATAAAACAAAAAACCACGATCTTTGTCATATAGCTTACAAAGGTATTCACGCCTCCTCTGATAAGCTTTATAAGAAATAGAAGCGCTATCGCCGGTGCGATAAACGCCGATGAAAGCTTCGTCATCATACCGCACCCCAGTGTTAATGCCATTAATACCGTATGTACCCAGGATGGATCTTCATTCCATTTCAATCCGAGAAATATTGTCATAACGGTAAATAATATTGAAAGCATGTCATTATTGATGGAGCCCGACATAAGGATAAAGCCCGGATGGAGCGCAGTGATAATAAAAGATAAAAGAAGTGTTTCCCCTTTAAGACCGATATATCTGAAGATAAGAAAAGCAAAAAACAAGGTTAAGAGACTGTAGAAAAAGGTAAGGACCTGCACATGCTCACAGGCGTTTTTATATGCTATTCCGAATAATTCCTGTGCATGTATCCAGACCGCCGCAAGCATATGATGCAAAGGAGGCTGGAAAAATCCCCATTTTTCACGCGGGTCAAATTCCAGGAGAAAATGTCCCTGATGAAAATATTCAATGAATGCAGCCTGTCCCTCGCCGGCTCCAAAATCAATAACATCATGCTGTCTCCGCCATGAGGGAGTGTAATAGATGTAATACAGCCTTATCAGAGCTGACAAAACTCCCGTAAGTATGATAAGGAGATTGATGATCTTTTCTTTCCTTCCGGCTTTTTCCATATGCACCCAGACACTTTGCCTTCCTACATCTTTTCCGGAGCTTCAAAGCCCAATATATCAATCGCATCCTCCAGGATCCTCAAAGTCAGGGTAATGAGAGCTATGTAGCTCCTCTGCCTTGTTTCATCCTCTTCTGTCAGTATCTTGGTTTCGTGATAAAATCTGTTGAAATCATTAGCGACCTGATAGATGTATGCACAGATCCTGTGGGGCGCCAGCTCTCTCCAGGCGCCTTTGATCATAGGAGAAAATCCGGCAAGAGTCATCATAAGCGACTTTTCCACTTCATCATGCGCCGGTTTGATATCCGCATCACCATTGTCGCCTTTGTTTTCCTGATACTTCCTTAATATGGATTTAATCCGTACCATTGTATATAGAATATAGGGACCTGTATTGCCTTCAAATGAAGTAAACTTATCTATATCAAATACGTAATCTTTTCTTGCTTCATTTGAAAGATCTCCGTATTTTATCGCAGCAAGTGCGATTTTCGCAGCAGTATCCTTTATTTCATCCTCAGGAATATCGGCACCGCTCTGATTCATACGCTCCAGACACTTATCGTACACCTCATCCAATAGTGATTCGAGTTTCATCACTCCCCCGGATCTTGTCTTGAAGGGCTTTCCATCTTTTCCGTTCATGGTTCCGAAACCAAGAAAACTGAGCCTTGTATCCTCCGGAACTATTCCGCATTTTTTTGCCGCGCGGAATACCTGCTCAAAATGGAGATCCTGCCTCTTGTCCACAACATAGATCACAGTATCCGGATCGTAATCCTGCTCTCTTTGCACAAGAGTTGCAAGATCTGTTGTCGTATAAAGTGATGCTCCGTCAGACTTGAGTATCATACAGGGCGGAAGCTCCTTGGCATCCTTCTCTTCAGAAACGTCCACTACCAACGCTCCCTGTGACTCATATGCATATCCTTCCTTTTTCATCTTCTCCACCATAGGAGCTATATAAGGATCGGCATCCGACTCGCCTTTCCATATTTCAAAGGATACATTGAGCTTGTCATAGTTCTGCTTAAGATCCGCTACGGAAATATCCATAATATGCCGCCATATCTTCAGGTATTCCTCATTGCCGTGCTGCAGATCAAAGGTAATATCCATTGCCTTCTCTTTATAGAGATCATCATTTTTTGATCTTTCGGAAGCAGCCGGGTATATTTCCGAGAGCTCGTCAAGGGACGGCATATGATCCATTCCCCTTTCCTTCATTTCAGCAATAATAAGCCCCATCTGCAATCCCCAGTCACCCATATGTATATCACCAAGAGTATCATTGCCCACATATTTCGAAAGACGTTTTACAGCTTCACCTATGATCGCAGCTCTGAGATGTCCGATATGAAGAGGCTTAGCTACGTTCGGTCCGCCGTAATCAATGACAGCTTTTTCCTTTACGATCATCTCCATCCCAAACTTTTC
The DNA here is from genome assembly GCA_902803745.1 of uncultured Lachnospiraceae bacterium. GTDB lineage: Bacteria > Bacillota > Clostridia > Lachnospirales > Lachnospiraceae > NK4A144. The sequence continues at coordinate 1,130 of CADCRB010000030.1, read as the reverse complement.
GGAAGAAGCTTCCTCCGATAAATATGATGCAAGAAAAGCCGGATTTATATTCAGATTAATAAATCCCGGTTTCACACACTCCGCATTGCTGAAATACTCTGACCCCTTGATCTTTTCTATCACCTCATCGGCTATCATAAATGGAGCCTTATGCGCTTCTTTTGCCAGCGCCATAGCCCCGTTGCACTGATATTCACAAAGATCTGGTCTGTTCGATACACTAACGCTGATCTTTGAATCATCATATCCGGCTTCCCTGAAGCCCCTCTTTAATTCTTCTCCAAGTATATCCAGCAGTTCCTTCATTTCATCTCCCCTTCTCTTCCTTTACGAGACATTCTGCATCCACAGTAGTCCTGCCTGTACAGGTTATACTCCTTTGAAAGCTCTATTGATCTCTTATATCCGTTCCTCTTCTTAAAGTCTGATGTCAGATGCTTAATATTATACTCCACAGCGAGCTTTTCTCCTATCTCGTTGATCCAGTCGGCGTTTTTATACGGAGAGATCGAAAGCGTAGTGGTAAAGTAATCATAGCCCCTGGCAGATGCATACTCTGCCGCTTTTCTCATGCGAAGTTCATAACACCTTCTGCACCTGGCTCCGCCCTCCGGCTCCTCTTCAAACCCGCGGGATATATCTGCAAAGTTCTCCGGATCATATCCGCATATAACCACTTTAGAAGCATACCCCGCCTCGGCAACAAGTCTTTCGAGTTCCCTGCTTCTGTGCTCATATTCTCCGGCGCTATCCATATTAGGATTATAGAATAAAAGAGTGATATCAAAGTAATCCTGAAGATACTCCTGTACATAAGATGAACAGGGTGCACAGCACACATGGAGTAAAAGAGACGGCCTGACTTTTCTTTCTGTATTCTCTTTGATTATAAAATCGAGCTCTCTCTGATAATTTCTGTTATTCATCCTCTGATTCTTTGTACAATGACCGAAGAGATCCTGCCTCAGATCTAGTTGATCCCTCTTCGAAGCTTATCTTTCCCTTATAACGAAAAAGACCCAAGATTTCTCTCAGGTCATTTTCAAGGCGACAACCAGAATCGAACTGGTGATACGGGTGTTGCAGACCCTTGCCTTACCGCTTGGCTATGTCGCCAGTAACTACGAGCA
>CADCRB010000029.1 GCA_902803745.1 uncultured Lachnospiraceae bacterium | reverse complement strand
CTGAAAGGGAATTTGACGCGATATGCGCATATGGTGCCGTATCGGAGTTGGTCAGATAATTAATTATGTTTTTATAGAGGAGGAAAACAGAAAATGCTGCATCCATCATACGGTGATCTCATGGACGTCGTTAATGCCGATGTCCACGAAGGAGATTCACCCATAGTAAACTCAAGATATTCGATAGTGCTGGCTACGGCAAAGAGAGCGAGACAGATAGTGGACGGAGCGGATCCGCTGATAGAGACCACGGAGTATGACAAGCCGCTTTCCACTGCGGTAGAGGAGCTCTATGAAGGCAAGCTCAAGATCGAAAGCCGCGACCAGGATGAGGCCTTCGTCTGAAGCTGACATGACACAGAAAAATCCTGAGCATCTCAGGATTTTTTTTGTTTCATTAGGATGTGACAAAAATCTTGTGGACTCATCCCAGATGATCGGGCTTTTGAGCTCGAAGGGATATATCATCACAGATGACGAAGACGAGGCAGATATCATTGTCATAAATTCCTGCTGCTTCATAGGAGATGCAAAGCAGGAGAGCATTGATGCGATAATCGAAGCAGGCAGCAGGAAAAAGGCCGGACATCTGAAAGGACTGGTGGTCTGCGGCTGCCTCGCGCAAAGATACGCCGATGAGATAAAAGAGACCCTTCCCGAGACAGATGTGATAGTAGGCACTGCCTCCATAGACAGCATTGTCCCGGCTGTGGAGGAAGCTGCCAGAGGAATAAAGACGGAGCACAGGGAAAGCATAGACAGATCGGTATATCTTAAAGGAATGGGTCTGGCGCAGGGACTGCCGCACAGCGCTTATCTGAAGATAGCCGAAGGCTGCAATAAGAACTGCTCCTACTGTATCATCCCGAAAGTAAGAGGGCGGTACAGATCCGTGCCGATGGAGACTCTGCTTGATGATGCAAAGCTCCTTGCTGAAAGAGGAGTGAAAGAGCTGATACTTGTGGCGCAGGAGACTACGGTTTACGGTATTGATCTGTATGGAGAAAAATCTCTCCATATCCTTTTGGAAAAACTCTGCCGCATCGAAGGGATAGAATGGATCAGACTTATGTACTGCTATCCCGAGGAGATATACGACGAGCTGATCGACTGTATAAAAAACGAACCAAAAATATGCCATTATCTTGATATGCCCATACAGCACTGCTCGGACAGGATATTAAAGCTTATGGGCAGAAAAACAAAAAAGCAGAACCTTACTGACACGATAAAGAAGCTCCGCAGTGAGATCCCGGATATTGCGCTTCGTACGACACTGATATCAGGCTTTCCCACTGAAACTGAAGAAGAGCACAGAGAGCTCCTTGATTTTGTCCGAAGGATGAGATTCGAAAGACTCGGGGATTTTCCCTATTCAAGAGAAGAAGATACAGCGGCAGCCGCTATGAAAGGGCAGGTCCATCCCTCGACAAAGAAACGCAGGCACAGGGAGATCATGGAAGCCCAGCAGCAGATAGTCCTTGATAGATCCGAGGAGTTGTGCGGCAGGGAAATGTCCGTTATGATAGAAGGCAGGATACCCGAGGACGAAGTATATATCGGACGCACCTACATGGATGCCCCCGATATCGACGGCTATGTCTACATCAATACTGCCCGATACGACCTGATGAGCGGCGATATCGTCACAGTACTGATCGACGCAGCCGACACCTACGACCTCGTGGGACACATTGTATAGGAGAAATAATCAAATGGAAATGAACCTTCCGAATAAGCTTACGATCTTCCGCGTCCTTCTCATCCCCTTCTTCGTCGCGATCCTCATGACCAACTGCCTTGGATCCGCCTCGAAATGGGCAGCCCTTGCGATCTTCATCATCGCATCCCTGACAGATCTTCTGGACGGCAAGATCGCAAGAAAATATAACCTCGTTACGACCTTCGGCAAATTTGCCGATCCCCTGGCTGACAAGATCCTCGTGATCTCGGCTATGATCTGCCTTGTGGAGCTTCAGCTGATCTCAGCCTGGATCGTCATCATCATAGTAGCCAGAGAATTCATCATATCCGGCTTCCGCATCATCGCCGCCGAAAAAGACGTCGTGATCGCCGCATCCTACTGGGGCAAATTCAAGACCACCTTCCAGATGATAATGGTGATAATGCTGATCGCGGACATAGATCATCCTCTGTGGCATATCGCCTCGACAGTAATAACCTACATCGCTCTGATACTCACGATAGTTTCATTGATCGATTATATTGTTAAGAATAAAAACGTAATGCTTGACGAAAGGGTGGGAGAAAAAGATGAAAGCTGAAATAATCTGTGTAGGCACTGAGATCCTCATGGGAAACATAGTCAATACAAATGCTGCCTATATTTCCGCAGGGCTGGCGGGACTCGGCATCTCGTGCTACTACCAGAGCGTGGTAGGCGACAATGACGGACGACTTATGGAGATGTTTAATGAATCCGCAAAAAGATCCGACATCGTTATCCTCTCCGGAGGACTCGGCCCCACGGAAGATGATCTTACAAAAGAGACCGTATCCCGTGCTCTGGACAAAAAGCTGGTGCTGGATGAGAAAGCCTGGAAGCAGATACAGAAATTCTTTGAAAAGAGAAATCTCAAACTCACGGACAATAATAAAAAACAGGCCTATGTCCCTAAAGGCTCAAAGGTCCTGTACAATAAGAACGGCACGGCTCCCGGCATTATCGTAGAGGGTGATGAAGTGACAGCGATCCTTCTGCCCGGACCTCCCGGAGAGCTGATCCCGATGTGGGATGATCAGGTAGTGCCGTATCTTCGAAGTATTTCCGGTGAAGCCTTTTATTCCGAGATGGTAAAGATTTGCGGCTCCGGTGAAAGCTTTGTCGAAACCGATCTGAAGGATCTGATAGATG
>CADCRB010000028.1 GCA_902803745.1 uncultured Lachnospiraceae bacterium | reverse complement strand
TCAGACAAAGCATGACGAAATCTAATCTCTCCCCCGAGACTCTCTATCTCCCGTCTTATGGATGGTATGATCTCTCTAAGCCTGTCCGTACCTATATGGGGATGGGAATCCGTCAGGATCGAACTGTCAGCTCCGTGTCTTACAAAAGTATCAAGGATAAATCTCTTTCTTCCCTCTCTGTCTTTAACCCCGGTACTGAGCTTGCCGTCGGAAAAAGCTCCGGCACCGCCCTCACCGAACTGGACATTGGACGAAGGATCAAGAACCCCTTTTTCAAAGAAAGCCTCCACGTCCTCTGTCCTTTCTCCGATGCTTTTTCCTTTTTCGATGACCAGCGGTCTGTATCCTTCGTGAGATAAGATCAGGGCGGCAAATATTCCTGCAGGTCCAAAGCCGGAAATAACCGGTCTGTATTTCTTTTCCCCCTTCCCGGCTGTCGGAAAGACATAACGTTCTTCCTGATATGAAGAGATATTTCGGTTGCCGTATTTATTAAGCAGAGCTTCTTCGTCCTTAGCTCCAACTATCACTGTATAGACGTCAAGGATATTATTCCTCTTTCTAGCATCTTTTGATCTTTTGATGATACGAAAATCCTTCAGCTCCGAAGAATGCAATCCAAGCATATGAGAAGCTTTGGACTTCAGATGTTCTATATCAGATCCCTCAGGAACACTTATAGCGCTTATCCTTATCATTTTTTCGCTACCACAAGTATCTGGGTTTTAGTTGAGATATACTCAATTCCCTTGAATCTGTCCATGATCTCCTCCTCGGATATGTCCTCTTTTCTGAAAACATAGATCGTATCCTTCTCACATTTTCCCTGTTCAAGCAGATTTTCGCATTCATTTATTCTTTCCCTTACTTTGTCCATATCATCTCTTGAAAAATGAAAATTACTTACTGTCATATCATGCCTTAGCGCAAACTCCGTAAACCCTATCATCTGCCCCCTGATCTCGTCACCGTAGAATTCTCCGAAATAATAATCATGCATGTATTGGATATGGTTATATCCATTCCAATCAAGAAGCTCCAGTATGTCTGCTTCAAAATGAGCTGCTTTGAGATGTGAATAATCATCAGAGATTTTTACAACCTTATCACTGAATTCAAAAAGCTGCAGCAGGCAGCCTAAAACAAGGATATGAACATAATATGATCTTATTTCCTTTTCAGAAAAATACAGGATAATAAGGATCGAAGCATACATAACCGGCCACAGGAACCTTCCTGATGCCCTGAAAAGACTCCACGCATAAAATACTGGATCGGGAAGCGGGATCTCGAAAAGTACATGTGAGCCGAAGGACACCTTAGGTGAGAGCGCTACGATCCAAAGCACGACTGATATAGCGATAACGGAAATAATATAGTTTCTGTGTGATTTCCAAAGAGATGTGAAATTGCGGGCTATAGAGGCTGCTGCGGGCAGAAGCAGGATAAGAGCCATTATCCCTATGTAGGATAAGCCCTCGTACTGGCATTCTATGAGAGGAAACTCCTTTATTATCCTCGAATAATCGATAGGATTAAATAAAGAATTAAGATTCGCGCTGTATGATCCAAGTCCGTCAGAAGCACCGCTGATACGGCCGTAAAATCCACCGAAAAGATAAAACACACCTATGGTCGAGGCAAGATAAGAAAGCAAAAAAGAAAGGAAAACCGCAGCCTTGGTTATTATCACTGCCCTTACGGAAATACTCCCGTCTGCGGGATTTGCGGGAATGGCATCAAGGGTTTCCCACAGTGCATACCCCAAAAGCATGACAGAAACCATTCCATAGATCGTAAAATGCACGGAAATGCATAATACACCGAGAAGGCACCATAGGATCACCCTTGTCCTAAGGAGCTTTATCCTGTCTCTGTACATGAAAAGCATGATTCCTAAAAGGATAAGATAATGTGACGCCAGCGCAGTATGATAATACATACGCTGCCAGAGCGGAGCACAGAAAAGAAAAGGGACACAGGCAATGCAGCACTGTGCTTCATTCTTCATCACCCGCCTTAAAAGGAGCTTTGCAACACCGCCCTGCATCATAAAGCAAAAAAGTCCGTATAACCCAAAGAACTGAAAGGTCTTCGGTAGGAAAGGCGAAAGGATCTTAAAAAAAAGACACACTAAAGGTATTGAATCCGTATATATTACAGATGCAAGATATGGATAAAAGCTTCTGTCACAAAGGCCGAAAGGAAAATGCCAACCTGAGGCGCGGTAAAGCTGCCAGCCTGCATAATGCTGTGAAAGATCATACCATCCGGTCAGCAGCCAGTCATCGTATGTCACATTAAGGATCTTTATTCCGTAAAGCGATATAAAAACCAGGGCTCCGAAAAGAGCCCCGAATGCAAAAGAAATATACCATTTTACATTTCTTGTAAACATTATCTTTTCTGTCATAGGACACTGTGGCTTCCGGCCAGAAATCCGGTCATCCAGGCAAAATGAAGATTATAACCTCCGCATATACCGTCAGCATCAAGAAGCTCTCCTGTGACATACATACCATCACAGGTTTTAAGCATGCAATTATCATCTACCGATGTCATCGGCACACCGCCGGAAACAGTCTGGGCACGGCTGAAGTCTCCAAGCATCTTCTCCGATAATTCAAACACATTATGCTTTATATTTTTACAAAGAACGTCTATATGATCAGTCCGTCTGGTATCTATAGGATGCACCAGATAATTTATAAGTTTTCTTGGAAAAAGCCCCGTAAGCTGTTCCGCAAGGTTACGGTCTGAAAAGCTGTCTTCTCTTCTTTGCAATTCCGCCTTAAGCTGCAGATCATCCATCTCCGGAAAAAAATCCGCTTCTACATAAGCCTTCTCGCCATCCCCCATCATCCTGCAGGCAATTGCTGAAATATCCATGGCGCATATCCCTGAAAGACCTCTCTCATACGGCTGCAGCTCTCCTCGCGAGCTTGCCCTGATCCGGCCTGATGAGTCCTTTATGGATAATGCAGCCTCACATCTTACTCCCCTGAGTCCGGAAAGATCCGTCTCAACAGAAAGCGGTGTCAATGCGGGATATATCTTCGTTAATCCTATCCCTGCGTTTTTTAAGATCTCATAGCCCGAACCGTCGGATCCGGTTCCCGGAGACACGCGGCTTCCGCAGGAAATAATGATACGGTCCCTTTTTTCACCATTAAGACATAGATTACTGTCCGCTTTGATCTTGCCGCAATTATATATTATCTTTACCCCTAACCGCCTTATTTCCAAAAGGAGTGCTGCTTTTACGGATTCCGCTGTATCGGAATAAGGATATATCCCGCC
>CADCRB010000027.1 GCA_902803745.1 uncultured Lachnospiraceae bacterium | reverse complement strand
TCTTCCGTCAAAGGAGATCGCGAAGGATCCTTATCTTTCCGACGTGAAGCTTTTCTTTACGGAATTTGATCCCGACTATGTCTACGGAAGGAGCGCTCCTCTTGCAAAGAATATCGGGATAATAAATGATCCCTTTATGTATGATATGAGAAAGTATCTTAAAGGCGATGAGGACATGCTTCACTCCGTGTCAAAGCATATCCTTGCCAATCCGGACAGGACGGCGGTCATAAACCATATCACGAGCTACTACGGCTTTACCCTTAAGGACCTTGTAAGCTATGAGAGAAAGCATAACGAAAAGAACGGAGAGGGCGGCAGTGACGGTTCGGATTATAACTATTCCTGGAACTGCGGTGATGAGGGCACCAGCAGAAAGAAGGCGGTGAATACGCTGAGGCTACGCCAGATGAAGAATGCTGCTATGCTTCTTTTGCTCTCGCAGGGCGTGCCGATGATAAGATACGGAGATGAGTTTGGCAATTCCCAGAAGGGCAATAATAATGCCTGGTGCCAGGATAATAAGATATCCTATCTTGACTGGAAGGATCTGGAGAAGAATAAGGAGCTCTTTGATTTTACAAAAGAGCTTATCAGCCTCAGAAGGGAGCATCCCGTATTTCATTCCAGATATTCCAAAAAGATGTATGATTATATTTCATGCGGATCACCGGATGTATCCTTCCATGGGGATCAGGCATGGAATCAGAGCTTTGTGAATTACAACAGGCATTTTGCCATGATGTATACCGGCGCATATGAGAAGATATCTGACAAGTCCGTGGATGATGACTTTTATGTGGCCTACAATATGCACTGGACCGGACACCGTTTCCATCCTCCCAAGCCTTCCAAGGGAAAGAAGTGGGAGATATGCATTTCTTCAGGAAACGGCCGTGAAGCCGGTATCTTTGATCCCGAAAAGAATGAGCTTGCGGTATATGCAAGGAGTATTGTGGTCTTAAGGGCGAAATGACGGGAGTTGCCTTAAAGCTGATCGCGGTGGCAGCAATGCTTATAGATCATATGGGGCATGTGCTTTTCCCGGGACAGTTCTGGATGCGGTATATCGGAAGGCTGGCCTTTCCCATATTCTGCTTCCTGCTGGTGGAAGGTTTTATTCATACAAGGAATCTTCAGGCATATATGATAAGGCTTTTGATATCGGCCCTTGTGTCGGAAGTGCCCTTTGATCTTGCCTTATATGGTAAAATATTTACGATCGAGCATCAGAATGTATTCTGGACGCTGCTCTTCGGGCTTATGGCCGTGTCGGTCATGAGTATGGTGAACTTTGAGAATATATATATCAGGATTCTGATACAGGCCGCATCAGCGGTGCCCTTCGGTGTCGTGGCGCAGCTTTTGCATACGGATTACAGATGGATAGGCGTGGGCCTGATATCGGGATTCTATATTTTTCATGACGCAGAGATATTAAAGGTTGCATCGGGAGCGTTTTTTATGCTACCCTTTTTTACAAATGAGATAGAATATGCTGGGGTCGTTGCTTTTATTCCGATGCACTTTTACAATGGCAGGAGTGGTGTCCCGCAAGGGAGCAGGGGCAGAGTCATTAAGATCGCTTTTTATCTCTTTTATCCTCTGCATCTTCTTACACTTGCTGTGATAAGGGATATGGCATGGATGTGATAGGGCATTTTATTACGATAACGGAGCATCGCATTGAGGTGATGAAGTATTGCTTCAAATGCGGACTTTACTTTCAGGGGCTGACACATGATCTTTCGAAATATGCCCCGGTGGAATTCCTGAACGGCGCGAGATTTTATCAGGGCTACAGGAGTCCGAATAATGCGGAGCGCGAGAATAAGGGATATTCTGAAGCCTGGCTCCATCATAAAGGCAGAAACAGGCATCATTATGAGTACTGGGTGGATTACTGCTCCGAGGTCTCGCTTTCAAACGCCGAGACGGGCGGGATGGTGCCGGTCGAGATGCCGAGAAGATATCTGGTGGAGATGATCTGCGACAGGGTTGCGGCTTCAAAGGTGTATAATAAAGGACACTACACGGATGATATGCCGCTTAAGTATTTTGAAAGATCCATGAATAAGATATTCATGAATGAAAATACGAAGCGTGAGCTTCATGCTTTCCTTAAGATGATAGCCATATTCGGAGAGGAAAGAACCTTTAAATTTATAAAGGAGAGGTATTTGCGAGATGGATGTACTAAAGATTGAAGCAGTTCTGGATAATCTTGACGAGGTTCTGGCTTTTGTGGATCAGAGACTTGAAGAAAACGACTGTCCAATGAAAGTGCAGACACAGATCGACATTGCGGTGGAGGAGATATTTGTTAATATTGCGAGCTATGCATATTCTCCGGAGAAGGGCAATGCTGAAATAGGAGTTGAGGTATCTGATGATCCCCTGGAGGTGACCATACGCTTTGCAGACAGCGGTATCCCCTATGATCCGCTGGCAAAGGAGGATCCGGACATCACGCTTCCTGCTGAGGAGCGGCCTATCGGCGGTCTCGGGATCTATATGGTCAAGAAGAGCATGGACAATGTGGAATATGAGCATAAGGATGGGCAGAATATCTTCATCATAAGAAAGAAGCTCTCCTGATGCATGAGCTTCCAGCCGTTGAGGATTTGATAGGGACTCTTGATGAGACGGCGCGGGAGAAGGAGATCTCAGGGATAAAGGAGATTAATATCGTAATAGGCGAGCTCTCGTCCTATGTGGGCGAATGCGTGCAGATGTATTTTGATCTGTTGTCCGAGGGCCACGCCTGCGAGGGAGCAGTGCTTAATTTCAGACATACAAAGGCAAGATTTAAGTGCGAAAAATGCGGTCACGAGTTTGATCATGGCCGCGATTTTTTTTGCCCTGAATGCGGCAGCATGGGAAGGCTTGTAGAGGGCACGGGAAAAGAGTTTATGATAGAGTCGATCGTATACTGAGCTTTCTGACCCCTGTTCTTTCCAATCCTCCCGGTTTTGTATTATAATTATGATGTTATCAGGGTCAAAGTCATTTGACCGCGGGATTTTAAGGATATTTAATGGCTGCAGGATCTTCATTCGGAAAAAACTTCAAAGTGACCACCTTCGGCGAATCGCATGGCGCGGCGCTTGGCTGCGTGATAGACGGCTGTCCGGCGGGACTTTCGCTTTCCGTGGATGATCTGATGCCCTTTTTGATCAGGCGGAAGCCGGGACAGTCAGAATTTACGACCGCAAGAGGTGAGGATGATGAGCCGGAGATCCTTTCGGGGGTCTTTGAAGGCCAGACCACAGGAACTCCCATAGCGATCATTTTCAGAAACAAGGATCAGCATTCTAAGGATTACAGTGACATAGCCGATGTCTTCAGACCGGGGCATGCGGATTATACCTTCCAGAGTAAGTTCGGGATAAGGGACTACAGAGGGGGAGGCAGGTCCTCCGGAAGAGAGACGGTAGCGAGGGTTGCCGCAGGCGCTGTGGCAGCAAAGCTTCTTTCGGGATATGGGATAAGTGCAAAGGCATATACGAAGTCCATTGGTCCCATCAGTATTTCAGGCTATGATGAGAGTGAGAAAAATGATCTTTACATGCCTGACAGGAATGCTTATGAAAAGGCCGCAAAATATATCGAAGGGCTCCGTTCGGAGGGAAACTCCGCCGGAGGAGTGATAGAATGCGTGATATTTGGCGTGCCTGCAGGACTGGGCGATCCCGTATTTGATAAGCTTGATGCCCTGCTTGCCCACGCAATGCTCTCCATCGGGGCGGTCAAGGGCTTTGAGATCGGGGACGGCTTCGGCGCTGCCCTGGCGACAGGCATAGACAATAATGATGCATTTATTCCGGATAAGGACGGCGGCATCATCAAGGCCACCAATCATTCCGGAGGAGTTTTGGGCGGCATCTCGGACGGGGCTGATATTATATTCAGATGTGCGGTTAAGCCTACGGCTTCCATATCAATGCTGCAGCAGACGATGGATAAAAACGGCAATCCGAAGGAGATAATGATCCGCGGCAGGCATGATCCTGTCATAGTTCCCAGAGCTGTCGTGGTAGTGGAGGCGATGGCTTATCTTGTAGCAGCAGATGCGCTTATATCAGGTTTGGGGGATAAGCTGGAAACCCTGACAACCGGTTGAAAGAGGTATGAAATATGGCAGCAGCTAAGACACAGGCAAAAAAAACAACATCAAAAAAGAATGAGACTGCAAAGTATGTGGTCTATGCCGCAGGCTATACAAGAGATCATAAGCATGGGATATGGATCTATGATTATGATCATGCAAAAGGACGCATAAGCTTTAAGTCACAGGTGGAGATCTCAAATCCTTCATATATCTCGGTGGCTCATGGCGGCAGATTTCTTTATTCCATCACGGATGAAGGAGTGCATGCATACAAGATAGAAGCTGACGGCAATCTGACTTTTCTTAATAAATCCGGCATCAATGGCATGCGTGGCTGCTATATCTCCACGGATTACGAGGACCGTTTTCTTTTCGTGGCGGGTTATCATGACGGCAAGGTCACGGTGCTGTCTCTTAAGAAGGACGGCTCCATAGACAAGATCCGCGAAGAGATATATCACAAAGGTTTTGGTTCTGTGGGAGAGAGAAATTTCATGCCTCACATCGACTGCGTGAAGATGACAAGGGACAATAAATATCTCTGCGCCACGGACGTGGGAATGGATCATGTGCGCGTGTACAAGCTGGATCATGATACCGGAAGACTTACTCTGGCGGATATCATAAGGTCTGATATAGAGTCGGCACCGCATCAGATCAAGTTTTCTCTTGACGGTAAATTTGCCTATATCATCCATGAGATGAAGAATAAGATCGATGTTTATTCCTACAAGGATAAAAACGGGACTCCTGATTTTGAAAAGCTTCAGTCGGTAAGCACGGTCAATGATTATCATGCCGGAAACTCGGCAGCCTATGCCATTCAGCTTTCAAGCGACGGGAAGCATATGTACTGCTCGAATGCAGGAGACAATTCCGTATCAGCTTTTGAGCGGGATGAAAAGACCGGTTTGCTCACCAAGATCTTCACTCTTCCGATCTCCGGTGATTTCCCGAAGGATATCGCTATTTCGGATGATGATAAATATCTGCTTTCGATCAATAATGAATCAAGCACCATTTCTTTCTTCCGGATGAATCTGAAGGAAGGGACCATTGTAATGAACGGTCCTATGGAAAAATTCCATTCCGGGAACTGCATAATCATTCATAAGCTGGTCTGAGGACGGTTATTTTGCAATATTGTTTTGGCTCTCCGGGGCAAGATGTTTTCAGCTTGTAGTTTTTTCTCAGCTATGTTACTAAGAAAGTGCCTCTATGTAGTCTGAGAGTCACGGGGCCGCAGTTATTCACATCCTTGTTCAGTAACTGCTCTCGCGTACATCCTTGTACGCTCGCCCCTGAGTTTAGGAGC
>CADCRB010000026.1 GCA_902803745.1 uncultured Lachnospiraceae bacterium | reverse complement strand
TATGTGTATCACGAGTCAGGGACGTACCATTTTTGAGCTTGCCTCAATGGGTGTGCCGGCCATAGTGCTGGCGCAGAATGAGAGAGAAGCTGAGCATGTGTTTGCCGGGATGGGCAACGGTTTTATCAATTTAGGTATCGGTGAGAGAGTGGATACGCTCACTATAATAAAGACTATCATGTGGCTTGCGGATATGCCGCATGTGAGAGCTGAGATGAGAGATCTGCAGTTGTCCAGGAAGTTTGAGAAGGGGCAGGAGAGAGTGATCAAGCTGCTCCTTGGTGAGAACTGAAAGGTTATATGAAGGTTGCTATAGTAAATACTGTGATCGGTACGGGAAGTGTGGGCAGGATAGCCTGCGGCACGGCCGATGAGATAATGGAGAACGGCGGACAGGCTCTGCTCTGCCGCGGCAGGGGAGAGGATATCCCGGGATACGATAATTTTCGTATCGGAAGTGACCTGGATATGGCAGGTCATGGGATACTGACCCGTATCACAGACAGGCATGGGCTTTTCAGCAGGAGCGCCACGAAAAAGCTCATAAGCCGTCTTGAGGAATATGATCCGGACGTGATCCAGCTGCATAATGTGCACGGATATTATGTTAACTATCCGATGCTTTTTGACTGGCTGAGATCTTACGGTAAGCCTGTTGTCTGGACCCTGCATGACTGCTGGGCTTTTACAGGACATTGCGCACATTTTGAGTATTGTGACTGCGATAAATGGTGCAGTGATATCGGATGTTTCGATTGCCCTGAAAAAAACGAATATCCTGCTTCTTATATGAGGGATGCTTCAAAGTCCAATTTCGCCCTTAAAAAAGAGCATTTCACCGGTATACCGGATCTTCATCTGGTGACCCCGTCCGAATGGCTTAAAAAAGCGGTTTCACGTTCATTTCTTTCAGATTATCCCATACAGGTAATAAATACCGGCATAGATCTCGACATATTCAGACCTGAAACAGGCAACGATCTGAAGGAAAAATACGATATCGGAGACAGAACCCTTCTTCTTGGGGTGGCAAATCCCTGGCGTGAAACCAAGGGAATGTATGATTTCGCCGAGCTGTATGAGCTGCTTGAAAAAGAGTATCCCGGGAAATATGCAGTTGCGATGATAGGTCTCAAGCCATCGCAGATGGATCGGCTTCCGGAAGGCATAATCAAGATCACTCATACGGACTCTGTGAGCGAGCTTGTCAGATGGTATTCCTCTTCTGATATTTATGTAAACCTAACCTACGGCGATACCTTCCCCACTACAAACATCGAGGCTCTTGCCTGCGGTACGCCTGTCATCAGTTATAATGCCGGAGGCAGCGGGGAGATAGTGACGGAGGATACCGGAGCAGTGATCGAAAAAGGGAATATAGATGAGGCTTTGAAGGCGGTCCTTGAGATCCGGGAAAAGCTTGAGCAGGATAAAGCAGAGGCTTTTGCTGAAGGAAAGACCATGCAGGAGTGCTGTACGTCACGGGCCTCCCATTATGCAAAGCGGGACAAATATAAAGAATATTATGACCTTTATCAAAAGATTTAAAAATACCATAACCGGCATTATGGGGCTTTTAATGTATACGGGCTGCATGGCGGCTCTTTTTCTACTTTTAGGGGTAGAAAACCCTCAGATCCTCGGACTCTCCCGTACATCCATAATGATGGCGGCTGCCTTTGCCCTGGCCGGACTTCTCCTTGTAAGGACCTACGGGGGCTATAACGTAGGTGTAAGAAAGCCAAAGGTCATCATAACATCCCTGTCCATAGCGCTTGCATTGACTGATATCCTTACCTATCTGGTACTTATCATCATGAATACAAATGATGAGAATGGACGCAGGATAGAGTTTTTATCTGTTGGATTTCTTATTCTTGCTTTTGTGGTTCAGATCGTTCTCATCACTGCCTTTACCTATGCCGGCACTGCCTTCTATTTTGCAGTCAATCCTGCTGAAAAAACGCTCATCATCACAGGAGAGGCCGGAGAGCAGGAGAGGATAAGACAGGCGATAGCCCTTTTTCACAGAAGATATATGATACTGGGGACGGCTGCGGCTGATGATGAAGGACTCGAGGATAAGATAAGAGAAGCCGGAAGCGTTTTCTTTTATGATGTGCCCAGGATCAGGCTTCATGAGCTTACCGCTGTGTGCTACAGGTATAAAAAATCAGTTTACATAAATCCAGACATAGAAGATATCCTTCTTCATTCGGGACGGGAGCAGTTTTTCTCTGACCTGCCCTTCTATCACTCAGAGGCTTACCGCATGACCTTCGAGCAGAGAGTGATCAAGAGACTGGGGGATATCCTGATACCCATCATAGGACTTATCCTTACTTCGCCTTTGCTTCTTGCAGCGGCAATAGCTATAAAGAAGGAGGACGGGGGAAAGGTTTTCTTCCGTCAGGAAAGAGCCACGATCGGCGGACGTGTCTTCAGCATCATCAAGTTCAGGACTATGCGGGAAAATGCCGATGATACCTCGGTCACAAAGGATGACGACAGGATCACCCGGACGGGGAAATGGCTGAGGAGATACAGGATCGACGAGCTTCCCCAGCTGATCAATGTCCTTCTCGGTGATATGAGTCTGGTGGGACCCAGACCCGAGATGATGAAGAATGTGGAGGAATACACCGCTGATCTTCCGGAGTTCCGCTACAGACTCAGAATGAAGGCCGGACTCACCGGCTATGCCCAGGTAATGGGAAAATATAATACCACAAGCCGTGATAAGCTTATACTGGATCTCATGTATATCGAGAATTTCAGCATTGCAAACGATATAAGGATAATACTGCAGACGGTCACTGTGTTCTTTAAGGCCGAGGAGTCCACGGAGGCCTTTGATGAGTGAGGTGAGGGTATCTGTTATAACTGTCTGCATGAACGCAGCCGCTACCATAAGCAGGACCCTGGACTCCATGCTTTTGCAGACCTATAAGGGGCCGATCGAGTATATAATAAAGGACGGGGGCTCGACTGACGGAACCCTGGATATAGCCGGCTCCTATGCAGAGCGTTTCGCCGGGCGTAATGTGGATTACAGGATAGTAAGCGAGCCGGATAAGGGGATATATGATGCCATGAACCGGGGTATCGACCTTTCCCACGGGGAGCTTATCGGCATAATAAACGCAGACGATATGTATGAAAAGGGCTGTATAGAGACCGTCGTAAAGCGATATGAGGAGACCGGATTTGATCTCTGCTTCGGCAATCTGAGAATGATAATGTCCTCCGGGAATACTTTTGTGAAGAAGGCCAGACTGAGGAAATATACTACTTCAAGGGACTGGAACCATCCTACACAGTTTGTGAAACGGGAGATATATGATAAGTACCGCTACAGGTGCCTCAATATCTCGGATGATATGGATCTTTACTTTGCCGTAAAGAAGAGCGGAGCCAGGATCGAAGTGATAGATGAGCTCCTGGCGGACTTTACGATGGGAGGAGTATCTACCAATATACCGCTCAGAGAGATTCCCGAAAGGGTCGGACGGAGATATGAAGTATACAGACACAATGGCTACAGCAGGGCATATATCATAGAATGCGTGGCCTTTGAGCTAATAAAGTATCTGGGGGCGAAGCTTGGATGATCACCTTGGCTTTTTTTTCCAATTATTTCAATCATCATCAGAAGGCTCTGTGCGATGAGCTGTATCAAAGGCTTGGAGAGGGCTTTCATTTTAGCGAGACTGAGCCGATAGAGGATTTCAGGGCAAAGATGGGATGGGGGAAGGAAGAGGTTCCTCCCTATGTGATAAAAAGCTATGAAAGCAGCGAGGGGAATGAAGACTTTGCCATGCGCCTTGCCTCAGAGTCTGACGTAGTGGTTATGGGAACCGCCCTGGACAGTGAGAAATATCTGAAGGACAGACTGGCAAATAATAAGCTCACTTTCAGATATTCCGAGAGACCGCTGAAGGAAGGAAGGTGGAAGATCTTTGTCCCTTATCTTGCGAAAAAGTTTTATGTAAACCATATTTCAAACAGAAATAAAACTATATATTGTCTCTGCGCAGGAGCCTTTGTTTCTTCGGATTATCGGTTCCTTTTGAATTCATATCCGGATAAATGCTATAAATTCTGCTATTTCCCTTTTCCCTAAAAAAGGAGCGCTGATGAAATTACTGCACTCAAGATGCAAAATAACCGCGTCAAGATATTGTGGTGCGGCCGTTTTCTCAGGCTTAAGAGGGCAGATCTGCTGATAAAGGCTGCGGCAAAGGCAAGGGACGAAGGTTTTGATTTTGAACTGAAGATAGTAGGAGAAGGAGAAGAAGAGTCATCGCTCAAATCTCTGGTCCGGGGACTGAAGCTTGATGACAGGACATCCTTTCCGGGCTATCTTTCTCCGGAAGATACGAGAGAGGAGATGGCAGGATCCGATATCTATGTATGCACTTCTAACAAGCTGGAGGGCTGGGGCTCTGTAATATATGAAGGGCTTGCTGCCGGCTGCGCCGTGATCGCAACATCCGCGGCGGGAGCTACTCCTTTTCTTGTGAAGGATGGAGTGACCGGGTATGTATACCGGTCCGGGGATGCGGACAGTCTGGCCGATAAGCTTATCTCCTGCCTTAAAGATATGGACAATGCAAGGGCGATGGGAAGACGTGCCTATGAGCAGATGAGAGATCTTTGGAATCCCGGCATCGCGGCGTCGCGTCTCATCGAGGTATCGGAGCATCTGCTTAAGGGAGAGAGGTTCTATTTTGATGAAGGGCCTTTAAGCAGGGCTGAGATCATATATGAGGACTGGTTTGACACATAATGAAGAAGATAGCTTATCTAATGGAATATCCTCTGGACCTGCCGGGCGGGGCGCAGATGTCCACGCTCTCTGTCTGCGAGGGTCTGGCGCGTCATCCGGAGTACGGTTATGCTCCTGTGGTGGTCTGTCCGGCTCTGCTGAATTCTGAAGCCTCTGACTACCCGTTTTTGATAAGAGAGTATCCGATGGGAGAGAGCAGGATAAGAAATCTAAGGATCAGGATCAGCGCTTTCCGGCTTATACTTGCTGAAGAGAAGCCGGATCTTATTCATATAGAGATGCAGGAGTCCCTTATCACTTACGGGTTTATAAGAAGATCTTTCAGGAATATTCCCTATGTCTTTACCGAAAGAGGACTGATGTACGGCTACAGGAAAAGGAGCCGGATCTTTATGGATCCTGTGCTCCGGGATTCGGCCATGATGATCACGACGACCTCCTACAATAAAGAGCTCTGGCTCAATGGTTCCGACATCCGTCCCATAACCGTCATACCCAATACTATATCCGGCAGATATTTCCGTGATTACGATCCTTCAAAGAGAAGGGTGCGGGGGGAAGGTGACAAGCCTGTTATAGGACTGGCAGGCCGGATCTGTGAGGAGAAGGACTGGCCTTTTGCCTGTGACTTTATTGATGCCCTTAAGGCCGAGGGGCTTGATTTTAATGTATCGATAGTCCTGTCCACCTTTGAAAAGGGGGATGATGAGCAGGTTGACATAATTCTAAAACGGATTTCCGAGTCTGTAGGCAGTGACAATCTGGAGCATCAGCTTAATCTCAGCCAGGCTCAGATGTCCGATTTTTATTACGGGGTAGATATATTCCTTATGACAAGCCGCTTTGAATCCTTTGGCAAAGCTGCCGTGGAGGCTATGAGCCGTAAATGTGCCGTGGTCTCTACATCCGTAGGCGGACTTCCCGAGGTAGTGGGGCTAAAGGAGAATCTTTATGATAAGGAGGATATTTCACGGGGAGTGGAAGCTGTAAAGAGGCTGATAAATGACAGGGAAGAGCTTGGGCGGCAGCAGGAGTATTTCTACAGACGCTATCTTGATAATTATACCGAAGATAAGTATATCGACGCCCATGTGAGGATATATGATGAGTTCGTCTAAAAGCCCCTTCGCCGGTTTTCTTTCTTATTTTTATGGTAATTTCGTTGTTCTGATCTTAGGGTTTATCCAGACTCCGCTTTTGACAAGGATCCTTTCCACGGATGAGTATGGAAAGACCGGAATGTTTGAAACGGCTGTCATGGTCATTTATATTTTTGCGATTCTCGGACTGGATCAGGCATACATTAGATACTATTATGTTAACCATATCGACAGAGGCGCATTGTTAAGACGCTGTATCACTCCGGCTCTCATTATCGTAACCGGGCTGTCGATAGTTTACATAATCTTTTCGGAGCCGGCAGACATGTTTCTGTTCGGTCATAGCGGCCTGGATGTCACAGCGCTTGTTATCATATATACCTTCATTAGCATCTTTGAGCGTTTCTTCTTTCTGGATGTGAGGATGCAGCAGAACGGGAAGCTGTATTCAAATATAAATATCATAGAGAAGGTGCTCTCCATCCTTACGATAATCGTTGCATTTTATCTGATAGGCGACGATTTCCGCATAGGCCTGTATTCACTTGCAATCCCCTGGGGTATCACAACTGCTTTTCTTATTATCAGATATTTCCTGATATCCTCATCGGGCAGGAGAGATAATGGGGCGTCAGATGCTGAGACGGCATATGTTCCGTCCTACAGGGAGCTTATTTCCTACGGTCTGCCGTTTATCACTGTGCTGCTTATGGAATGGGCGCTTTCTTCCTGCGACAGACTGGCCCTCAGGAGCTTTTGCGATTTTGACGAGCTTGGGATCTATACCTCGGCGATGAAGATAGTTATCCTGCTCATAACCTTCAAGAATACCTTTGTGGCTTACTGGTCACCGGTTGCCATGGAGCGTTTTGAGAGCGGCGCAGAGGGAGATAACAAGGCTTTTTTCAGGCGCGCTTATGAAATGATAGTAATGTCCTGTATTATGGGGGCCGTGCTTCTGATCCTTTTTAGAAAACTGATAGTACTGCTGCTGGGACCTGATTACAGGAGGGCTGAGGCCGTCATACCGTTTCTTACTCTGATGCCTGTCTTTGCGATCATGTTTGAGATAACCGTGCAGAGCGTCAAATACTCCAAGAAGGGAATGTATCTGAATATTGCAAGCGTGATCGCACTTTTGGTTAACATAATTGGGAACCTGTTTCTCGTCCCCCGCCTTGGCGGAAAAGGGGCTGCGGTCACGACCGGGATTTCATATCTGGTCTATTTTGTGATAGGTTCATATTTTGCTGAGAAATGCATCAGGATAGGGTATAATTACAAAAAGACTGCTGTTTACGCTATACTGATCACAATATATTGTGCAGAGGCGTCTTTTATCAATGATCCTCTTTATGATACGGTGCTCGGACTTATCATCCTGGCAGTCGTATGCATAGCGGACAGAGACAAGATCGGGATAATAACAGGATATGTTAAAGGCTTGCTTCGTAAAAAATAGGATCTGGATCTTTATCTTCACGGCCCTTATTCTGTCGGCTGTGAATATTTACTGCTACAGGGCTCACTTCGAGGAGCATATGAAGCTCAGGGACTATAAGGTCTCGGAGCAGCTTTTGTACAACCCGGCTTTTGCAGGGGAGGAATATGTGCCTGATGCCCTGATCCGGGAAGTGGTACGGGGAAGGAAGGTCCTGGTCGCAAGAGAGGTAAGACCGTACAGGGAATATCCTACATACGGTCATATGCATGAGGAAGGTAATCCGTTTTCGGCAGAGTATTTCTGGGAGAATAACTTCACCAAGTATTTCAGGGAATACGCAGGGGAGGTGGCTGTGGATGAGTCTCTTCCGGATCTCTATGAGCTTCAGGATCATCCTTTGGATGATGACATCCGGAGCGACTTCACCTATATCGGCCCGGCGAATGATATGATGAGATATGTGTTTGCGGCTGACCATACCGATGAGGAGATATCTAATCAGTTCTTTTATACCTGGTTTTATACAGTAGATCCCAACCATCCAATGGACGAGACATTTCGGATCAATATATGCATGAAGGATCTGGCAGAGGATGACACGCTTGTGGCGCTTTGGGACACTGGTGAGAATCTCTATTTGATGAGTAATAAATATTATAATAATATTGTTTCGGACAGATATAAGGTGCCGGGATGACTGGATTG
>CADCRB010000025.1 GCA_902803745.1 uncultured Lachnospiraceae bacterium | reverse complement strand
TGCACTTGTCGATACTTTCGGACGAAACATAAGAATGCGCGATGCATCACCGGATGAACTGAATAAGGCTTTTAAGACTCTCCCAAGGCGGAAGGCGAAGGATGAGAAATGGGTAATGGCGAGGGTAGAAGGATCCTTCGGAGGCATGGTACTCTTCGCGACACAGTACTGTGATAACGTGAAGGTAATAAAACCAAAAGAGGTGGTTGATGAGACGGTAAAAAGGCTTAAGGAAGCTGAAAAACTTTATTCATAAGAATAAATGCATGGGCTGGATTTTCCGGCCCTTTTTACATTATAGGGCATATTTGCGTCATCCTGATTGGTATTATATGTGCGTAGCAAGGTTGAGATATCAAAAAGGAGGATGACAAAATGGTAAGATGGGAGCTGAAAGAGAGAAGTGACAGCAGGCTTGTATTCAATTACATAGTCATTAAGTATGATGAAATGGGCAGGGAAGAGCCTGTAAGTGGGAAACCCGGTGTAATTGTTTTTGAAGAAGGTGGAGCGGCGAAGTGCACAAAAGGGGCAGAAGGCGATTTCTGGGTACCTTTTGATGAGAAATCCGGATGGTATATGTATGCCGATCGTTTGAAAAATCTCCTTTATAATCATATGAGTAAACGCGGCGTTGTTTTGGAGAAAGGAGAGTCTGACCTGGTTAGTGATTTTGCATATCACCCGATTCCGTGATTGAAGTAAGATAAGAAATGAAAGGATAGGGCAGAACTGCCCTATCTTTTCATGTATTATGGAGGCGTAACAAAGTAAAACGTATACAGGAAATGCAGAAAGATCACGGCGCTGCGGCTGTACAGGCGTCCCGGTTTCTGCTATATAGCGGGAGGGCATCATGCAGATTAAAGACTACGTGCTGGATGAGCAACAACTGAAGAATATCAGGAAGGCAAAAGTAAAGAAGAGACATATGATCACTAGGTTTTCCATTCTCTTTCAAAGCGGATGTGACTTCGGGATAGAAAAAAAGCAGGGCAGGCGGATATCTCAGCTTATCATTCTGGTCAGTCAGAATCAGTATTATATTAAAACCGGCGAAGAGGTTCAAAAGCTTGACAGTCGAAATCTCAGGAGCTTTTTGTCAGGGCTTAACGAGCCTCTGGAACTGGAAAAAGTCAACTGGCTTTCCGCAATCTCGAATGATAAAGGCATTATACACGGTATTTACGATACTATAGTAAAGGCTGTTTCCAGTGAGTGGCTGCATGAACAGGTCAAAAACGGAAATGTCTACGTTTATTCACAGACCGAGGAGTCGGACTTCGATATACCGGATTATTCAGAAAATAGGCCATATGATTTACAACTGGTAAAAACAAATTCTGTCCTGGAAACGGCTGTTCTTTATAAAAATAGCTTGTATAACTGGATGATAGGATTTATGGCTGAGCGACGATGCGTATCAAAGAAAGAGCTCTTCCGTGATATCCTTTTCAGGCCGGAAGGGAAAAAGGAGACAAGGATTTACCGCAGTTTTTCATCATTATGCCTTATTTCAAAACTGTATGGCATTGAGTGGGCCAGGAAAGCCGTAGCCGGCCTATATGGGATGACGTTGGATTTCGAGATCAGTGAGGATTGGCTGACCCGGATCATCGAGACAGGTTCGGGGAAAAAAGCATTTGCACCGAAACCGTTTATAGAATATATGATCAGGCATCCTGTGAGGGAGGGATACTATGACCCTGATCAGTTCTTCCGTGACTGGCTCAGATATCTGGAACTACAGAATAAGATCTATGGCAGTATAAAGGATAAATATCCCGGGCATCTGGCTTCATCCCTAATGAAGATGCAATACGAGGAGAGGCTTCATGATGCGGCGGAAGATGAAAAACGGTGGAAAAAGGTCGCGGATAGGATGAAGCGATATGAATTCTCTGACGGCACATACCGTATCACTTATCCTGCGAACAAGAAAGACATGGAAAGAGAAGCCCGCCATCAGCACAACTGTATTCTTGGTTATATTGACAACGTACAAAATGGGTACGAAATGATCCTCTTTATGAGAAAGAACGAAAATCCCGATAAACCACTGGTAACCATACAGCTTTCCAATGACGGAAAGATAGGCCAGGTATTCAGGGCATTCAATGAATATCCGTCACGTGAGGAGCTTCGTTTCATAAGAAAATGGGCAAAGGAAAGAGACCTTAAAATGCCGGAAGTCCTTCTGCCGCCAAGGGCAGCCGTGGATTTTGAGGAGCGGCGCAATGGCTTTGATCCAGATGACGAGCCCCGCTTTGGGGGATTTAATCCGTTATTTAATAATGATGCACCTGACATTGAGGATATACTAGTCGATACTGCATGATAAAAGCCATGGTGGCGGTATTCGACGACAGCGTGAAATTGATCGCTGTTTGATGTCTTGGAAAATGTAAGCTGGTATTTTTTGCTGGACAGTGCAGAGGAAATCGTTGATATCTGGGATGGACAGAGTACTCACGGATTGAAACGGTATTGTGAGATGCTTAAATAAGGAGCATAGAATGCTGTTCGGAGAGAAAAAAACAAAGATAGGGCAGAATTGCCTTATCTATTGCTATATTATGTACGCATAACAAAGGAACACGCTTAATCAAAAAACGGAGGTGGACCATGGGGACAGATTTTGAGAAACTGGCACTAAAACATTGTTCCAGACAGAAGAGGATAATGTATCATTTCAAAGAGGCAGGCTGTGACGATGAATTCTGCCTTGCAAAGATCGAAGGATGCATAAAAAAGATCAGAACGTCGGATCTTACGGAAGAAGAGATCAAGAATATTGCTTCCAGGATGCTGATATACACTTATGGTTTTGCAAGCCTGGGCGCACATCAATATCTTGACGAAACCACGTTCGAGATGCTTCATGATAAACTGAAAGATCTTATTGATTAGACAATATGATCATTGGAGCGACATGAACCATAGGGATAAGCTTGAAAAGATAAAGAGGCTTATGGACGGCACGTCCGGCGCGGAGCATGATCAGATAAGGTCGATGTATGAAAGGCTTGAGAAGAAGTACGGACAGTCTGATCATGCAGCCCGGGGCCATAATAAAGAGAAGGTCAGGTTTGCGGCGGACGGATATCTTGAACATTCAATGTATGTCCTGGCTATCCTCTCCGTAACCGGCAGTGCCATATATGATGACGTTTTTGAGGAAGGGCACAAGTTTATAGAAATACCGGCGACAAGGTCTGAAGCAGAGAGAATCCAAGTCGTATATGAATCATATTGCCCCCTGATGAAGGAGGAAGCATGGCCCCTGCTCGCAGCTTTTGCCGTAAAATATGGCTTCATCCCGGAGGATTTCGTCCTTGATCCCTCAGTTCCGCCAACCGATGATTCAGTAATACGGAAATCTATGCAGTTTGCTGATCATTTAGAAAATTGATTTTCTAGAAAACCTGTCAGCAATTAGACGAAGAAAATGGATCAAGGAATTGTGTAATAAGGGAAGGAGCGTGAT
>CADCRB010000024.1 GCA_902803745.1 uncultured Lachnospiraceae bacterium | reverse complement strand
GGAAGCGGACTTGAGGATTCGAGAGATTTAGCAGCTTATAAGCTCTTTTCAGGATTGAAGGTGACCCAGGAAACCGCAGGAGATGGCTTTATTGAGGGACAGAATGCAAAGATCCTTCTTAATGGAGCAGAGTTTGAAAGCAATACGAACCTCTTCCAGATAAACGGTCTGAACATTACCGCTACGAAGGTTTCTGAGAAGACCGGTGCCGGCGAGAATGAATATGCTACGACAAATATCTCCACTCAGACCGATGTGGACGGTGCTTACAATATGATCAAGGACTTCTTTAAGAAGTACAATGAGATCATAAATGAGATGGACAAGCTCTACAATGAAAAGCCCAACAAGACTTATGAGCCTCTGACATCAGAGGAGAAAGATGCCATGTCTGATGAGGAGGTCGAGGAGTGGGAGAAGAAGATCAAGGACTCGCTGCTCAGCAGAGATGACAATCTCAGAACCCTTATAAGTACGCTTAAGGATGGGATGTCAAAGGCGATCACTTTGAATAATGGTAATCAGTACACGCTTTCTTCGTTTGGTATCAATACCCTTTCATATTTTGAAGCTGCGGATAATGAAAAGGGTGCTTATCATATAGATGGAGACAGTGATGATGATAAGACAAAGGGTAATGACGATAAGCTGAGGGCTGCGCTGACCAATAACCTTGATGATACCATGAATTTCTTTAATCAGCTGGCGAAGGGGGTATATGATGCTCTCGGCAAGCAGATGCAGAGAGTTCCGGATTACAGATCCTTCCAGACCCTGTATGATGATAAGCTGCTTCAGAAAGAGTATGATAATCTTACAGCGGACTTAAAGAAAGAAGAGGATTATCTTTCTGACTATGAAGATAAGTGGTATGACAAGTTTGCGGCTATGGAAAAGGCTATGGAGAAGGTAAATTCCAAGTCAAATGCTCTGGCCGGCCTATTTGGTACAGGCTGATAAATACTGCTAAGTGTCTGCGGTATGGCAGCGCTCTTGCCGGAAAAATAAATATCGCAGATTTTTAATAATTTTTACATTTGAGGGGTTCAGGTTCTGAACCCCTCGACCGATATATAAAGTGTAAAAATTATTAAACACCTGGTTAGTTCGTTGGAGGATACAAATATGAAAGCAGCAGTCGCATATCAGCAGTATAAAAACAGCAGGGTTCTTACAGCTTCTCCCGCAGAGCTCACATTAATGCTTTATGACGGATGCATCAAGTTCTGTAATATGGGCGTGATGGCAATAAACGGCAAGGACTATGCAGCAGCTAATAAAAACATCCAGAAAGCAGAACGCATCATAGGCGAGTTTAAGATGACTCTGGATCACAAGTATGAAGTTGCAAAAGATTTCGATAATATATATGATTATGTCTTAAGAAGGCTTCACGAGGCGAATATGCTTAAGGATACGGAAATCCTGAATGAGTGCATTACTCATATGAGAAGCCTCAGGGATACCTGGAAGGAAGTAATGAAGCAGGCCGGACAGCCTACAATGCCGGAGGCGGCACAGGCATAATCACTCACAGATGAGTCCGGCAAAAAGCCGGAGGTGGATATGTCAGAAGCATATATGTCGATGCTGATAGCCAGTCAGGAAAAGAAGCTTGAGCTTCTGGAAAGGGCTATAGAGCTCGATAAGGAACAGGAAGAAATAATAACAGGCGAAAAGCCTGATATGAGAGCACTCGATGCGAATATAGACGCAAAGGGTGCTCTTGTTGGCGAACTTGACAGGCTGGATGACGGCTTTGAGTCGCTGTATGCAAAGGTCCGCGATGAACTTATTAATAATAAGGATGCTCACAGAGAGGAGATAAGAACTCTCCAGGAGCTGATAAAAAAGATAACCGGGAAGATCGCAGAGGTGGAAGCGATTGAGGCGCGTTCAAAGGTGAATTTTGAAAGTTTCATGAAGAAAAAGAGACATTCTCTGAAGGATAACCGGAGCTCAGTCAAGGCGGCAAATGTTTATGCCGTTAATATGCGAAAAATGAACAAGATCGATTCGGTTTTTGTTGACAATAAAAAATAGGGCAGATACTTTTCAGTCATAATAATGTGTGTTATCATAACGATAGGACTTTTGATTTAAGGTGGATGAAGGAAACTGATCATTATTATCAAGGATGAAAGGAGTCAGTTATGAAGATAGCAAATGACATAAGCGGGATCAATAATGCAAGGATGCTGCAGACTTCACAGAATGCGCAGAAAAAATCGATGGAAAAGCTGGCATCGGGATATAAGATAAACAGGTCTGCCGATGATGCATCCGGGTTATCCATATCTGAGAAAATGCTTAAGCAGATACAGGGTATCAACAAGGCGATCGATAATGCAAATGACGGAATGTCCATGGTCAACACTGCGGACGGAGCTATGGATGAAATGGGAGGAATGCTCCAGAGACTCAATGATCTAGCGATGAAGGGATCAAACGGTACGTTATCGGCAGATGAGCGCAGCGCAATAAATGAAGAGGCCGGTCAGCTGCTTTCGGATATAAACCGGGTAAGCGGCAGTACAGTATTTAATGAAATGCATGTGCTGGAGAATAAGAGCGCTGATATTCAGTCCGGCACTGACAATACAGGATCGAACCGGGTCGAAGTCAGTATGAAATCTGTAGATGCGGATTCTCTCGGTGTCGGCGGCATTGATCTTTCGACCGCTGAGGGATCAAGGGCGGCTCTCAAACCCATATCTGATGCGATCAAGACGTTACAGGATCAGAGATCCGGACTTGGTGCCCAGTACAACAGGATGTCATCTACCACCAGGAATCTTGCGAATGTGCATGAGAATACCACTTCGGCATATTCAAGAGTCAGGGATACAGATATGGCATCTGAGATGATGAAGCTTCGCAAGAATCAGCTTTTGAATAAGGCTCAGCAGCAGATGGCTCAGAAAAACAGAGAGGATCGCGCTGCCCAGACCAATGCACTGCAGAACATACAGCTGCATTGATACATACTGATATACAGATGCTAACAGTGCTTTCGGGGTTTTGATGCCCCGGAAGCTTTTTTCTGACATACAGACATAAAGAACACGGGACTTTTAGAGGTTATATGCTATGATCACATTAGATGCATTAGCTGAATACGGAGCAAATACCGATGAGGCACTTGACAGGTGCTTGAATAACGAAGATTTCTATCTATCACTCGTCGGCAGAGCTATAGATGACAAAAACTTCGCAAAGCTTAGAGATACGATAGAAGCGGGTGACCTGGAGGAGGCCTTTTCGACGGCGCACGC
>CADCRB010000023.1 GCA_902803745.1 uncultured Lachnospiraceae bacterium | reverse complement strand
TGCTTTAGTCAGCAGAAGGGCGCCTGCCACGGGATTTCTCGAATAAAGAAGACTTAAGATAAGCTCATCCTCCGCGGTCTCCACAAGTATGATACCGTCTCCGCCTTTTTCACCATTGTAAATGAAGCTCAGATCCTGTTCATAAATATCCCAGTTTACATGACTGCTTAACGGAATTATCTCTTCATCCATCGCTATACGCGTTAAGATACTGTTTTTCAGAGCTTTGTCGGCATCGCCAAGTCTTATGCAATTTATCAGGCGTTTATTTTCCCTGTATCTGTCAAGCTCTGTGACATCGGACAGTCTGAAACGGTATACTCCGGCTGGCTCAGCGACATAGTCAAACTCATCCTCGGGAAAATAGTCTTCCATAATATCACCCTTGCGAAACCTGGCTATGACTCCGCGGAATCCGCCCTGTATCCGGGCTTTATTCAGCACAGACCTCACCATGTCGGCGCCGTAATCCGGCAGGCCGTAATCAGCTGTAGGGACTACCCACTCGATCTCAATATATCCCTTTGTGACCCGGTAAAGCACGATACCGACCACCGGCTTTATCATGCTTTCCTGATTGATAAAGGCAAGCCCTTCCAGACTGCCCTCTTTTAGCTGCCTGATATAATAATCCGGTATCAGTGTCTGATACAGTGGTATATCATCAGCTGTGATTAGATAATCCTGCCACATTGCAACTCCTTTCCAAAAAAGCCACCTAACATTTTCATTATATGCTTTATATAGTTTTTGACACAAGATTTTTGGATGTGTTTTTTCATAATAAAAAAGAGGCGGTCAGGCATTTCGCCGTCACCGCCTCCTGCTCGTGTGGACCCTTACCCCACTTCACGCTCGTGCAGGGATGCGTTAAAAGTCCTTGTCCCCACCACAAGCAAGCTTGTATGGTGACAATTACTTTTGACCCTTTAATCAGCATATTCGCATATATATCCTATCCTGCCTTTGAATGAAGGATAGACTCCCGGGACATCATTCGTTACATCATTAAGATAAAACTTATCTTCGGACTTTTTGTATATAAGCTCCACGCAGGTCTCATTAATCTCAGTACCGTCGGAGAGTTTATCCGTATAGCTTGGACCTCCGTTAAGCCAGTGGCTATAGTAGCCGCTTCCAAGACAGGAGTTATATTTTAGTCCCGGCTCTATCCATATCCATGAAAAGTCACTCATGGTGCCTCCCACATAGAAGCAGATATCCGTCTTACCTTCTTTTCTGATCAGGTCCTCCACAGTTTTGAATTCTTCATCCGTGGTCATGCATGCAAGATATCCTCCCATCCTCTCACAGTCAGCCCTTGCCTGATCCCAGGTGCAGTCCTTGACAAAGAGTTCATATCTGTGATCCTCATACGGCAGCTTTCCGGTATTCAGATACGTGATAAGCTCATCATACGGAATATATGATGTAACGTCCTTTTGCTTCGAGGAATCATATACCTTATTAAGTTCCCTGTAATATCCCGCCTCATCTGTCTCTTTTCCGTTGATCATATAATCAGTGCAGATATACCTTCCGGTCTCCTCATCATAATCAGGCTCTCCGTCATCTGCAAATCCGGAGTATTCGCCGCTGAATACATCTACCCATTTGCCGTCCTCTATGGAATAAATATAATCATAGTAATAACCCATATGTCCGGCACAGTTATTGAGGAGATTTCCTCTTTCAATATAAGTAAAATATAATCTTGAAGTCTGAAGGACATCCGTTTCTCCATCATGGAAAGTCAATATCTGACAGCCCCCGGCTTCGAACCCCGTGTCTGTCACCAGCTCGGGAATATCGTCATCATTCACATAGATCAGGGCATAGGTATAACTTCCATCTTCAGGCGGATTGCTCTTAAGATAATCAACATAGGCTTTCTGCCATTCACCGTCCGAATCATCCTTGGAAGATTTTTTCTTTGAGTTCAGGACAGATTTATCTGAGGAATCCCCATCATCTCCGAAGACTCCTTCATCGTCATCACCGGACTCTTTATTATCGTCGCTCTCATCACTGCTCTTTTCATCAGACCCCTCTTTATCATCAGATCCTTCCATATCCTCATTAGCTACGTCTGATGCTTCAGAGCTGTCCTCTGTACTCTGACCGCTGTCCGCTCCTTTCCCGCATCCTGTAAATAGAGCTGCAGGAAGAAGCATTGAGATAAGAAATGAGATTAATATTTTTTTCATAATGTCTCCAACTCCTTTATCCATATTGATGCAGATGCATCTGAAGGCATCCTGAGGTCCCCTCTGGGAGATACCGCCACAGTACCAACCTTCGGTCCGTCAGGAAGACAGGATCTCTTAAACTGCTGAGAGAAAAACCTTCTGTAAAATGTCTTAAGCCATTTGAGTATGGTCTCTCTGTCATAAGTGCCCTCATGGGCTATTGTGGCAAGTCTGAAGATCTTTGAAGGTGAAAAACCGAATCTCAGCATATAATATAAGAAGAAATCATGCAGCTCATACGGTCCCACTATATCCTCTGTCTTCTGACTGATCTTTCCATCCTTCGGCGGAAGCAGCTCCGGTGATACAGGGGTATCGAGGATATCACGGAGCACTTCTGAAAGAGTCTTATTCCCTTCCTTTTCTGCTTCATCCGCAAAATAAGCTACAAGATGTCTCACAAGAGTTTTGGGAACTCCGGCATTGACACCGTACATTGACATATGGTCCCCGTTATAGGTAGCCCAGCCCAGAGCCAGCTCAGACATATCACCTGTTCCCACGACAAGAGCGTTCAGTTTATTAGCCAAATCCATAAGTATCTGTGTGCGTTCTCTTGCCTGTGCATTCTCATAGGTTACATCATGGACATTGATATCTGCACCGATATCTGTCATATGCTGGGTCACAGATTTCTTTATGTCAACCTCTTGAAGATCACAACCAAGTGTTTTTGCAAGCTTCACAGCGTTGTCATATGTCCTGTCCGTAGTGCCGAATCCCGGCATAGTGACTGCATGTATGCCTTCTCTTTCATATTCTAGTCTGTCAAAGGCCCTTACCGTGACAAGAAGTGCAAGAGTAGAATCAAGTCCGCCAGAGAGACCGATTATTGCATTATGTAAACCCGCATGGTGAAGTCTCTTGGCGAGACCGATCGCCTGGATATCAGATATTTCCTCACACCGGGCTGCTTTCTCTCCCTCATCGGACGGAACAAAAGGAAGGGGCGCAATATATCGCTTTATGTCAACCTTAGTCTCATTTATCAGGAAGGGAATCCTTACATAGTCGTCATACACATTCTCGGTAAAGGTATTTCTTCTTGACCTTTCGGATACCAAACGTCCGATATCAATGTCCGCCATGGTGACTCCTGTTGTAAACAGCCTGGATTCCGAAAGTATCTGTCCGTTCTCAGCTATGATGTCATGACCTCCGAATACCAGATCCTGACTTGATTCGCCTTCACCGGCCGAAGCGTATATATATGCCAGACAGCGTGAACCGGAAGCCTGGCTTATGAGTCCTCTTCGATAGGAATCCTTACCCACAAGCTCATCAGACGCGGAGAGATTAACAATTACATTTGCCCCCGCCATGGAATGAAGGATCGACGGCGGAGCACTCACCCATGCATCCTCGCATATCTCGCAGGCTACCTTGAGGTCAGGCATGCTCTCCCCGTTTTCAAATATCATATGGGTACCGAAGGGTATGCCTGTACCGAAAAAGTCTGTGGTAAGCACAGAGGAATTGCCCGCCGTAAAATATCTCGCCTCATAGAATTCCGAATAATTAGGTATGTAGGACTTGGGAACCATTCCTATGCACAGTCCTCTGTGAAGCACAGCGGCCACACTGTAGAGCTTGTCCCTGAAATAATAAGGAAGTCCCACAAATACAAGGACATCAAGACCTGAGGTATAATCCGCGACAGATCTGAGCTCATCCCTGCAGCGGTCGATCAATGTATGCTGCAAAAGAAGATCCCCGCAGGTATATCCCGATATTGCAAGCTCCGGAAATACGATGATCTTTGCTCCCTTTGCCGCGGCCTCATCGATGCCTTCCATTATCTTCTCTGCATTATAGCAGGGATCGGCAACACATACCCTGGGAGTGACAGCTGCCACCCTGATAAATCCGTCTCTCATAATGGCTCCTTTCGGATAATATTATACTAATATTATTATTATTTTGCTATCTACATGCTGGATCCATATGCCGGGAACTGCATATGGTTTTTCCGAAAGCTGTCTTTGCTGTAAGGGATATTACATCCGCAGCACAGAATTTTTGATCTTAATAATCAGCCCGGAGGAAGGACAAGCTGCTGTCCCACATAGATGAGTGACGGGTTGGATATCTGACCTTTGTTGAGTTCATAAATCTCTCCCCAGCGGGATCCGTCACCGAGATATTTCTTAGCTATATTCCACAGGCAGTCACCCTTGACCACTTCATATTTTCCGTCATTAAGTGAAGCCAGCTCATCGGATGATCCCTGCTCATCAGCTGTCTTCTGCTCTTCGACTGCATTCTGTTCGTCAGCAGACTTATTATCTTCGACTGCAGCGTTATCTTTTGCCGATGCATTATCTTCGGCTGCTTTATTATCTTTGGCTGCTGCATTATCTTCGGCTGCCTTTTTATCTCCGGCTGCCGCATTATTCTGATCTTCGACCTTTTTCTGATCATCTGCTGAGCCAGCCGTACCATTTTCTTCAGCTTTATTATCTTCAGCTTTATTTTCTTCTTTCGATCCGTTTTCTTCG
>CADCRB010000022.1 GCA_902803745.1 uncultured Lachnospiraceae bacterium | reverse complement strand
TGTAAAGAAGATGGACAAATCCCTGCCTGTGTTTGCTGAGCTTGGATATGAGGTAGAAAAAGAGCCCGTATATGATGAATACAGGAAGGCAGATATTGCTTTTCTTATAATGGATGGATACCGTATAGAGCTGGTATGTCCTCATAAAGAATCTGACGTATATCCTTTGCTTAAGAAATTCGGGAATTCACCGTATCATATCTGCTATGAAACGGAGGATCAGGAGAGAGATATTTCGAGGCTTAGAGACAGCGGCTATACGGATTTTACCGGAATACAGCCTGCACCCGCGATAGGGGAGCAGGCTGAGGTTGTATTTTTTATACATTCCCGTATGGGGATAATAGAGCTCTTAAAAGTGTAGATCCATCAGATTCCTGCGGAGATCAGATCAAAATAATGAAACAGGATAGTTGTTATTATTCCCTGTAAATGATAGAATTAAAGTGTATAATCATTTTTCTATTGTTCCATGGATGGTAGAGGAGGAAGGTTATGGCTGACATTTCAATAAAACCCATTAATAATGTAAATACTGCACCCGCTCCGGCTGTTCGGAATAATGTACGTAATTCAAACGGATTGGGAGTACCTGCCCAGGTTGGAAATACTGCCGGCTCTGAGGCTGCGGATAAGGCAAGAGAGGCAGCCGAGGCACAGCGGGAGAGAAGCGCGGAGATAAGACGTGAGCAGCTAGAGGATGTGATAGCCGTGTCAAAGGACGGAGATACGGTACAGGCAACCGAGAAGAGCCGTGAGATGCTTGCCGAGGATGCTTTCGGACATATGGAGGTCAGGAAGGACGAGGCTCAGACGGAGGATACGGAAGTCAATAATACTGCACCGAACGCTGAGGATACTGCAGATAAAGCAGGCGATGCCGAAAAGACCGGTGAAGTCACAAGACAGGCTATCGATCAGAGCACTGAGACTGCGATAGAGGGGACTGAGAGCCAGCAGACCATAGAGGAAAGCATAAATGAAGCCAGGGTAAATGGCTCTGTGACGGATGAGGCAATAAAAGAAAGCATAGAGCGTACCATGAACGGTACAAGCAGGACTGAGGAAGCTATCGAAGCCGGTGCCCGGCGCGCCGAGCAGGAGGAGGCAGAGGAGGAGTATAATGAGAAGCTTGCCTCCTATCAGGGAATCTCTGATATGAAACTGGAGCAGATGTATCTGCAGGGCGAGATCTCAAAGATCGACTATGATCAGGAGATGGAGTCCAGAGAGGAAGCCAGAGAGGCAGAGAACGAGGAGAATTCAGGATTTGCGGATCAGATGACCGGTGCGGCAGTACTGCAGGAGGCCGGACAGAGGGATCTCAATCAGATAGAGACAGCTTTTTCGACTGAGGCCAATGATCTCTTTTCTGCTGAGGAGCGTCTTGAGATAATTGAGACCCTGGATGCCCAGACAGCACAGAATTTCAATACGCAGGCCGCTGCTAATATCGTGACAGACGAAAATGCAAGCGGTGAGGAGTCTGTAAAGAAAATTGTTTTTTCGTAGATTATTGATTTTTATCGAAAAATCAATAATCGTATTTGACCAGGTCCTCGCGGAGCGAGGGGCGTGCTTTATCCTAAGGGGGTATCGGGCGGAGCCCGGTGGATTCCTTAGGATCCGCGGAACGCGGAGTTCTTGCGCGAAATTCCGATTTCTCGCGCAAGAAGTCGTAGAATGGATTTCTGATCAAAAAAACGGTGATCGTATCTGACCAATATTGAATGTTGTTTAAGCTCGCCGGATGTTTTATTTATCCGGCGGGCTGATTTGTTTTAGGGGGATTATGAAAGAAAAACCGTCCGGCGAAGAGCTTAAAAAGTATATAATCAGTAATCTCGACAGAGCTATAAACGAGGGCTGGATCACAGCCTATTATCAGCCTGTAGCAAGGACTCTCACTGGTGAGATCTGCGGCATGGAAGCTCTGGCGAGATGGGTAGATCCGGAATATGGCATGTTCCCTCCGGATTCATTTATCAGCGTGCTTGAGGAAGCAAAGCTGATCCATAAGCTGGACAGCTGTATCATAAAAAGAGTCTGCAGGGATTATTCTGATGTCATAGCAGAACATGGTAAGATAGTTTCGGTTTCATTCAATCTGTCCCGCCTTGATTTTGCTCTAATGGATGTCCATAGCCTGCTTGAAAAAGAGATCAGAGAAAATAAGATTCCCAGGGATGCTGTGCGTGTCGAGATAACCGAGAGCATGATGGACAGCGACGGCGGGCACATGCATGACGTCATAGACAAATTCTGGAGTAAGGGCTTCACAGTCTGGATGGATGACTTTGGGAGCGGTTATTCTTCACTTAATGTTCTGAAGGATTATCATTTTGATACATTGAAGATAGATATGGTCTTTCTCAGGGATGATGATTCAAAATCCAGAGAAATAGTAAAGGCCATTGTGGATATGTCAAAGAGGATAGGAATTCATACTCTTGCTGAAGGAGTGGAAACAGAGGAGCAGTTTGAATTCCTGAGGAATATAGGCTGTGAGAAGGCGCAGGGGTATTATATCGGCAAGCCCATGCCTTTCAGAGAATGCTTTTCACACCTTAAGGAGAAAGGATATAGTTTTGAGTCTCCGGTAAAGGGGCAGTATTTCCATGATATAGGCCGGGTTAATCTGCTAAGCGCCATTCCGATGAAGGCAGCCGGTAAGGATGAAACCTCGATCGATCATAATGAAGAGCAGTTATCTTTAGCAGTTGTGGAATATGTTGACGGGAAACTCCATTATCTTTTTGCTAATGAGAATTATCTGAAAACCTTAAATAGTTTGGAAATAAATTCGACAGATGAGATAGAAGCTGAGTTTAACCATGGCAGTACGACGCTGCAGGAAAAATTCATAGGAATGATGATAAGGTCCAAAGAGACCGGTAAGATCGTAAGCGCTGATTTTGTAAGAGGAAATAACTATTGCTTTGCACAGCTTAGATATATTGCAGGTTATCCGGGCGGAAATGCCTATCTCTGCCAGCTCCAGACTCTTTCTGATGATTCGTTTTTTTCAAGAGGAGTCACGCTTACAGATCATCTGAAGAGTCTTTGCTCTATTTACGAGATGATCACGCTGGTCGACCTTAATACTAAACGGTCGGAGACCATATACAGCAGTGTTCAGACAAATCAGGAATATAATATCAAGAATGCGGAAGAAGAGCTCAGGGATTATGCCGAGCAGGAGATATTCCCTGATGATCGGGAAAAATTCATTGAATTTACAGATCTGTCGACGATAGAAGACAGGATAGCTGCAAGTCCGACAAGACATATTTCTGCTCCTTTCAGGACTGCCACTTCGGCTGGTACTTATCTATGGTCCCTTTATTCCTTCCTGTTTGACGGTGAGAGAAGCGACCGAAGGATCCTGTCCTGCTTCAGAAGGCTTTCGCCGGAGGCTGTAGCCAGGCTTCATGGCGATAATTCTTCGGATATGAATTCCTGTCCGGTGCCGGTCGCCTATGATAAGATCACGAGTGAGGTGCTCTGGAATAATTTCCGTAATAATTCCGATACCGGCTTTTTCTGGAAGGACAGGGATCGCAGATTTGTCGGAGTAAATAAGAAGTTCCTTGATTATTACGGCTTTAAGTCAGAGGATGAGCTTATAGGAAAGACCGATGAGGATATAGGCTGGCATGTAGATCCCGAGCCATACAGGTCTGATGAGGAAAAAGTTCTTTCAGGAAGGGGGCAGACCTATCTTGTTCCGGGAACCTGTATCTGTAAGGGAGAGATCAGGGATATCCTTGCCAGCAAGATGCCCCTCTATGCCAATGGTGAGATCGTCGGGCTTATGGGATACTTCCTTGATGTGACTGATCAAAAGAATCGTAATGTAGAGATCAGGCAGCTCATTCAGAATGATCAAATGACGGGCACTTTGAATTTCCTGGGGCTTATGGAGGCTCTTCTTAAGTATCAGGACGGATATGCGATGGATCAGGCTGATTTTGCTGTCATGATGTTAGATGTAAGCCATTTTCATGTTTTCAGTGAGAATTACGGTCACGAATGGAGCGCAGCT
Source organism: uncultured Lachnospiraceae bacterium (assembly GCA_902803745.1). Classification (GTDB taxonomy): domain Bacteria; phylum Bacillota; class Clostridia; order Lachnospirales; family Lachnospiraceae; genus NK4A144. The sequence goes on along the minus strand of CADCRB010000022.1, from coordinate 907 downwards.
CTTCTCAAAGAGATATCCGACAGGATACAGGGCATAGTCGGAGTAAAGGGCATAGCAGGAAGGCTCTATACCGATCATTTTATGATCGTAAGACAGTTTAAGGAAGAGGATGAGATAAAGGATATAGCCGCAAGGGTAAAGGCAGAGGTTGAGGATATCAGGGAAATAAACGGGATAGGATGCTATATATATATTTATTCTGCCTATACCCTTTTTTCCGAAAAGAAAGACTTGCAGGAGCTTTATCAGGAGACTGAAAGAAGGCTTCGCTTAAAAAAAGAGGATAAATAATATGGATGAACTAAGCAGATGCCGGGAAGAGATAAACCGGATCGATGAAGAAATGGCACACCTTTTCGAAGAGAGGCTCAAAGCGGGCAAAGCCATAGCTGAGTACAAGAAGGAGCATGGCCTGCCGGTAAAGGACAGGGGGAGAGAAGAGGCGCTGATAGAAAGGAACAGGGGATTCATAAATGAACCGGTTCATGAAGAATACTATGTGAATTTCCTTAAGGATATGATCGACATTTCCTGCAGATATCAGGAGAGACTGCTGTCAGGAATGAAGGTAGCTTACAGCGGAGTGGAGGGTTCCTTTGCATATATTGCTTCAAAGGCTTTGTTTCCGGAGGCGACGCTTGTCTGCAGAACTGATTTTGCAAAGGCGTATAAAAGTGTCAAGTCCGGGGACTGCGATTGTGCTGTGCTTCCTCTGGAAAACAGCTATGCAGGTGAAGTTAACACAGTGATGGACCTTGCTGTTTCGGGTGATCTGTTTGTGAATAAGGTCCTGGATCTTCCGGTAAGACATTGTCTTTTGGGTGCTGAGGGCAGCAGCAGGGAGAGCATAAAGACAGTTATAAGCCATCCCCAGGCTTTGCTTCAATGCTCGGAATATATAGCAGGA
>CADCRB010000021.1 GCA_902803745.1 uncultured Lachnospiraceae bacterium | reverse complement strand
TTCAAGAAGTGCCTTAGCCATTATGTAGATATAGCCATCCGCTGTCTTTACCTCTGCATATTCCTCATCCGGATTCACACAGAGCGCTACATTCGAAGGCAGCGTCCATGGTGTCGTAGTCCAGGCGAGGATATATTTATTATCCTCATCACCCTTAACCTTAAATCTCGCTATGGCAGAGCGTTCCTTTACCGCCTTGTATCCCTGAGCTACCTCATGCGATGAAAGAGGTGTCCCGCATCTGGGACAGTAAGGTACGATCTTGAATCCCTTGTAAAGAAGGCCCTTATCATAGATCTGCTTCAGCGCCCACCACTCGGACTCTATGAAGTCATCATGATAGGTGACATAGGGATCGTCCATATCAGCCCAGAATCCTACCTGACCCGAGAACTTCTCCCACATGCCCTTATACTGCCACACGGACTCCTTACACTCCTTGATGAAAGGCTCCAGTCCGTATTCCTCTATCTGATCCTTCCCGTCAAGACCGAGCTTCTTCTCGACCTCGAGCTCTACCGGAAGTCCGTGGGTGTCCCATCCGGCCTTCCTCGGTACGAAGTATCCCTTCATGGTACGGTATCTCGGGATCATATCCTTTATGACCCTGGTCAGCACATGTCCTATATGGGGCTTGCCGTTTGCAGTCGGCGGTCCGTCATAGAAGGTATATGTAGGGCCGTCCTTTCGGATCTCCATTGACTTCCTGAAGATATCCTCATCCTTCCAGAACTTCTCGACCTCCTTCTCCCGGTCTACAAAATTCAAATCTGTGTTAACTTTCTGATACATATCCTGTCTCCTGTTTTGGTATTCCTTCTAAAATCAATATGCTTTATACTTTCTGTTTAGTCCCCGCCGAGCCTGCGTTTCCAGACAAACACCATCTGACAGTCATTCTGCGAAACGGCCGAGTATTATCTGGTGCGAGGGATGAATATGTTTTTCGAGGGAATTGCGGAGCCGTTTTTAGCTCAGACGAAATCCACTTCCCGTAAGCACTTGATTTGAGCGGTGAATATGCGAGATTTATCGAGCATATTAGCTCAAATCCTAGTGCGTCGCGGAAGTTAGTTTGGCTGAGCGTTGGCTCTGACCGAGAAAAACATATTCGCCCGAGCATCATATTATCAAGTTATTTCATCGACATCTCATCCAGCAGATTAAGCTTCATATCATAAAGCTTCTGCGACAGATCCACATATACATTATGCGGATTCACAAGCCTTCTCGTCTCATCCCAAAGCGTATCAAGTTCCTTTGCGCAGTAGTCCCTCATCTCCATGACCGTAGGCGACTCATATATGCATTCACCCTTATCAAACACCTGCACCATGAGCTCCCTCATAGAGTACTCACCGCCCTTTAGTCTGGTCCTCTTCCAGGGTTCCTGCGGATCGAAGAGTATCAGATCGTCCTTTGGATCAAACTCTTCCTCTACAAGGCAGATAAGATCAGCTTTTACTTTACCCTCCCCATCATAGACCCTGATTATCTTTTTATTCCCGGGATTAGTTATCTTTTCCGAGTTTTCCGAAAGCTTTATCTTCGGCGTACAGGACCCATCCTCATTCACCACTCCCGCAAGCTTGTATACTCCTCCGAATGCAGGCCAGTCCTTTGAGGTGATCAGGTTCGTTCCTACTCCCCAGCTTGTGATCTTCGCGCCCTGTACCTTAAGTGAATCGATCAGGAATTCATCCAGATCGTTAGATGCCGACAGCACTGCATCGGTAAATCCTGCCTCATCGAGCATCACCCTTGCCTTCTTTGAAAGGTATGCAAGGTCACCTGAATCAAATCTCACGCCGTAAAGCTTCGGATGTATGCCTTTGTCACGAAGCTCCGTAAATACCTTTATCGCGTTTGGCACGCCGGACTTCAGCGTATCGTATGTATCTGCTATCAGAAGACAGGCATCGGGATATATCTCCGCATATTTTCTGAAAGCCGTCAGTTCATCCGGAAAGCTCATTACCCATGAGTGGGCATTTGTTCCTTTTACGGGCACATCAAAGAGCTGTCCCGCCAATACATTCGAAGTCCCTATGCAGCCTCCGATCATAGCCGCTCTGGCTCCATAAGTTCCGGCATCCGGTCCCTGGGCTCTTCGCAGTCCGAATTCCATGACACCGTCACCTCTAGCCGCATAGCATACTCTTGCCGTCTTGGTAGCGATAAGCGACTGATGGTTTATGATATTAAGTATCGCTGTCTCTACCAGCTGAGCCTGCATTATGGGCGCTATGACCTTGACTAAAGGCTCCCTGGGAAATATCACCTCTCCCTCAGGTATGGACCATATCGAACCGGTAAAACGGAAGTCCTTTAGATACTCCAGAAAATCCTCCTGAAAGATCCCGAGGTTTCTCAGATACTCTATATCCTCTTTCTCAAACCGGAGTTCCTTAATATACTGTATGACCTGCTCAAGACCTGCCATCACCGCATATCCGCTCTCTAAGGGATTCGTCCTGTAAAACATATCAAAGATCACGGTCTGATTTGCATTCTCATTTTTAAAATAGCCCTGCATCATTGTAAGTTCATACAGGTCCGTCAATAATGTAAGATTCTGTCTGTCCACAGTCTCCACCTTTCACAGGCCTTCAGATCGCATTTGCATCTTCCGCCTGTATCCTATAGATTTATTAAATCCTGTCCCGGTCTAATGCCCGCCTATACTTCGTGCCGCGACACAAACCGAATATTTATTTTATCATATTAGCATTGATCTTATCAATTGCCCCAAATACCGGTATCATCACTCCACAAGGCAGGACATTCCGTCAAGTACCTGCCCTATGTAAGCGACAGGATCCAAAAGGTATTTCTCTGTATCCAGTGAACAGATGAAGGTCGGTCTTCCGGTCGTTACAAAGCGCATTCTTCCCACAAAACTCTCAAGCATAGGCGCGATCCTCGTAGGATCGATCGTCGCATTATCATATATCGTCATTGTTATTTCCTTATCACTTATCTTCATGTTTTCTATGAAGAGTCCGTGTGCTTTTGTACGAAGAAGCGCTGTTTCTATGAGATTTTCCGTAACCTTTGGTATCTTTCCGAAACGGTCTGTAAGCTCGTCTCTGACATCCGATGCTTCATCAGCAGATGACACCTGCGCTATCCTTTTGTACATATCGAGCTTCATATTTTCATTTCTGATATAGCTGTCCGGGATAAGTGCCTCTATGTCCATATCGATATAGGTCGAAAAGTCACCGTGATCCTCTATGCCTCTTTCCTTCTTGATCGCGGAATCAAGCATCCTGCAGTAAAGGTCATACCCCACCTCAGCCATATGCCCGGACTGCTCTGCCCCCAGCACATTTCCTGCTCCTCTTATCTCGAGATCCTTCATTGCGATCTTGAAGCCGCTGCCGAGATCGGTAAACTCCTTGATCGCGGAAAGCCTTTTTTCTGCAGTTTCCTTCAGCATCCTGTCCCTTCTGTACATAAGGAATGCATAGGCCGTCCTGTTGGATCTTCCGACCCGTCCTCTGAGCTGGTAAAGCTGGGCCAGACCCATACGCTCGGAATCATCGACGATTATCGTGTTTACGTTCGGTATATCAAGTCCCGTTTCTATTATCGTGGTAGATACAAGTATGTCTATGTCTCCGTTTATGAAATCAACCATTATATCTTCCAGCTGTCTTTCATTCATTCTGCCGTGGGCAAATGCTACCACGGCATCAGGCATCAGGCTCTGCACCTTTGCCGCAATATCCGCTATATCGTTGACTCTGTTGTGCACATAGTATACCTGGCCTCCCCGTGCGATCTCCCGGCTTAAGGCTTCTCTTACCATCTCCTCCGAATACTCCATGACAAAGGTCTGTATCGGGAGTCGGTCCTGCGGCGCTTCCCTTAAGAGTGACATATCTCTTATACCCGCGAGGCTCATATGGAGCGTCCTCGGTATAGGGGTCGCCGTAAGCGTCAGGACATCCACATTTCTTCTCATCTCCTTTATCCGCTCCTTATGGGTCACTCCGAAGCGCTGCTCTTCATCCACAACAAGCAGGCCCAGATTCTTGAACCCCACGTCTTTTGACAGGAGCCTGTGGGTGCCTATCACTATGTCCACTGATCCGTTTTTGAGACCAGCTATGGTCTTTTTCATCTGTGTGGGAGTACAGAATCTTGACAGCATTTCTATATGCACGGGATATGAGGACATGCGCTGGGTGAAGGTCTGCATATGCTGCTGGGCGAGTATGGTAGTAGGTACCAGCACCGCTGCCTGCCTTCCCTCCTGCACTGTCTTGAATGCGGCTCTTACGGCTATCTCGGTCTTCCCGAATCCCACGTCACCGCAGATCAGCCGGTCCATTATAGTCCGGCTTTCCATATCACGTTTCACATCCTCTATAGCCTTGAGCTGATCTTCCGTTTCTTCATAAGGAAAAAGCTCTTCGAATTCATTCTGCCATACGGTATCGGGGCCGTATACATACCCCTCGCTCCTGGCCCGCTCCGCATACAGCTTCACAAGCTCCCGGGCTATTCCCGACACTGCCTGCTTCACCCTGCTCTTTGTCTTATTCCACTCATTTCCGCCGAGCTTGTTTATCTTTACTTTTTTCCCTGTGCTTTTGTCTGCGTATTTCTGCAGAGAGTCCAGATTGGATGCATTGACGTTCACAAAGCCCTGATCCCCGTACTCTATACGCACATAGTCCCTTGTCACTCCCCCTATCTCTATAGATATGAGCCCTCTGTATATCCCTATGCCGTGAGCTTCATGCACTACATAATCTCCGGGTGAAAGGTCATCAAAGGACGAGATCTTTTCCCCTTCATAGATAGTCCTTCTTCTGCGTTTTTTTCTCACCTTTCCGCCAAAGATATCCGACTCTGATATCACGGCAAATCCTATATCCGGAAATTCAAAGCCCTTGGGAATATTTCCGTACGAGAGCATGATCTCCCCGCCTCCAAGCACACGGTCTTCTTCTTCACTGTAAAATGCGTTTATTTCCAGTGATCTCAGATCATCTGTTAGCTTCCTCGCTCTTGTATGCGAAGGAGAAAGGATCACGACCCTGCTCTTTCTCTTTCTGTATCTTTCAAGATCCGATGTCAGCTGGTCAAAGCTTTTATTGTAAGAGCTGATCCCCTGCGAATTGACTGAATATTCCGACTTAAGCTTATAGTCCTCATGATGCAGGCTTATCAATGAAGTTGCGAGCACCGGCAGCGACATAAGCTTTGCAAAGACTTCTTCTGTGGGAATAAGGACATTACCTTCCCCCGGAAGCATATGCCCTGTCTCTATACGATGCATCACGCTGTCAGTCCATTCCTGCCATACGGCGTGGCCTCTTTCTTCGCACCTCGCAGGCTCATCGACAATGATGCTCGCACCTGTTTCTTTAATAAGCTCCAGCAGATCCTCTGTCTTCTGGTACAGGTAGCCTGTGTAGGGTGAGAGGTTTATATTGATTCCTGTAACAAGGGCCTCACATACCTGATCGGTATAGGTCTTAAGCCTGTAGGCTGCCTCTGTCTTCATATCTTTTCTGAGACTTTCGTATACCTTCTTTTCTTCTTCCTCGATCCTGACCTTTGCAGCAAGTCTCATATCTTCATCGGTCACAAGATCCGTCGCCGGATATATGTAAAAGCTGTCCAGCTTTTCTATGGAGCGCTGGCTGAGCGCATCATATTCCCTGATACTGTCTATCTCATCTCCCCACAGCTCTATACGCACAGGATTTTCTTCCGTCAGTGAGTATACGTCTACTATCCCTCCCCTTACAGCATACTGTCCCGGCTCCTCTGCTTCAGGCTCCCTGTCATAGCCCAGATCCGTGAGTTTTCTTGCAAAGTCTTCGATATCCAGTTCATCTCCTGGTTTTATATATATTATGCTTTCGATCAGCGATGATATCGGAGCCATCTTCTCCATCAATGCATCGAAGGTCGTGACCACCGTAAGGCTCTTATCCGGAGCATCGCCTTTTCCTGTCTTTTTGCTGCTGTCCCTGTATTCGTGGATCGCCTTTATGGTCCGCATCCTCTGTCTTACCAGCATGTTTCCGGACAGATCAGCCTGATAGAACATCATATCTCTTGCCGGATAGGCATATACTTCTCTTCCAAAGAGATATGCTTCTTCCTCTATCTGCGCTGCCCTTACCGGATCCGATGCAACAAACAGTCTGAGGCCCTCCGTCAGCGCATAAGAAAAGACCGTACGGGCTGATTCCGTAAGGCCTGTCACTCCTGTGATACCTTTTTGCTTCAAGGCTCTTTTCAGGTCATCATATATTCCAAGCTCTTTTATCGGTTCCGTGAGAGCTTTCATTTTTCTTCAGTTCTATTTCCCATTGTATCTTGACATCACATATTCCGTGTCATGAATGATAAGAGCTGACACGGCATCGGCGGCTTTTACCCGCGCCTCCTTCATAATCTCCTCTTCCTCAGGAGAAAAACCTGACAATACCCAGTCTGCAAGATCCCATTCCGGAGGCTTTGCTCCCACACCGACCCTGACACGTACAAAGCTCTCAGTCCCCAGCTTTTCTATTATACTCTTCATGCCTCTGTGTCCGCCTGCTGAGCCCTCCTCCCTTATACGTATCTTACCGACCGGGAGGTCTATATCGTCATATATTACGATCAGCTCAGATGAAGGATCCGCCTTGTAGAATCCTACCGCATCAGCCACTGCTTCCCCCGACAGGTTCATATAGGTCTGTGGCTTAAGAAGTATCACTTTCTCATTCTCCACAGTCCCCCTGCCCTCGAGCGACCTGTGTTTTTTCGCATCCGCATTTATGCCCCATTTATCGGACAGGATGTCTATCACCTCGAATCCGGTATTATGCTTTGTATGCTCATATTTTCTTTCCGGGTTTCCGAGTCCTGCTATTATCCGCATATCAGATTATGAACCTGTCTGCCATTTCTACTACTACGTCTATTCCCTGCTCACATTTGTGATAATAGTCACTGTGTATCGTACTGTGGCTTTCGACTATACAGTTTTCCAGATGCGAATTGTCGGCAATATATACATCATTCAGAATGATGGAGTTTTTGATATAGCAGTTATTGCCGATATAGCTCTTCTTAAATACAAGCGAATCCTCTACCGTTCCGTTAATTATGGATCCTGAGGCAATAAGGCTGTTTTTTACATGCGATCCCGAGTTTATCTTGGCCGGAGGCAGGTCATCGGCTTTAGTATATATCACAGGATACTGCTCTAAGAAGAAACTCCTGACTTCATATTTCAGGAAGTCCATGTTTGCCTTGAAATAGTCATCCAGCGAGGCAATATTACTCCAGTACGTATCCAGTCTGTATCCGTATATCGCCTTGATGTCCCTGTATCTTACGAGTATGTCGCTTACAAAATCATGCCTGTCATCTTCGGCGCATTTCTCTATGAGCTCTATGAGATGGCGCCTGCGCAGGATATATATGCCGCAGGATACGGTATTGGAAGGAGCGATCAGGGGTTTCTGCTCGAAGTCTGTGATCCTTCCGTTTTTATCAAGCTTCACGCATCCATAGCGGTCAGCATTGAAGCCGTCAGGCAGATCCTTCACCACCACGGTAATGTCAGCCTGCTTTTCTATATGATATTCCAGGATCTTTCCATAATCCACTTTGTAAAGGCAGTCTCCGGAAGCGATTATCACATAGGGTTCGTGGCTGTTTTTAAGAAATGAAAGATTCTGGTACATTGCATCTGCCGTTCCACGGAACCACAGGTTGTTGTCATCGGTTATCGAGGGTGTGAATATCGTCAGTCCTCCCTGCTTTCTTCCGAAGTTCCACCATTTTGAAGAGCTCAGATGCTCCGTGATCGATCTGGAGTTATACTGGGTAAAGACAGCGACATTCTGCACATGCGAGTTAGTCATGGAAGAAAGTGCGAAATCAATACTCCTGAAATTACCCGCGATCGGAAGTGCAGCGACTGCTCTGCTTTTGGTGAGTTCCTTTATTCTCCGGCTGTTGCCGCCGGCAAGCACCATACCTATTGCCCTCATCTTCTCTCACCTGCCTTTATAAGGGTACTTCCTGAAGGAAGCATTCCGTTGGGAAAGTCATCCGCATCACAATCCCCCGCCACGACAGAGTTCTTTCCTACCGCGACTCCGTCAGGAACTTTGCTCCGCTCTCCCACAGTCACAAGTCCATGGTTATATATATCCGGTCTGGAGTCATTCTCCCTCTCATCTCCGATACCCAGTCTCACGTTATCGCCGATCACCGCATCCTCTGCTATTATCGCCTTTTCAAGATGACAGCCTCTGCCTATTCTGGCGCCGTTCATTATGATCGAATCATATATCTCCGTGCCTTCCCCGACCCTGACGTCACAGCCCAAGACTGATCCGTATATCCTTCCGTATATGCCGGTCCTCTCTCCTATTATGGCGCGCTCCACATAGGCATCACTTCCGACGTATGTGGGCGGTACCACCTGGGACTCTGTAAATATCTTCCAGTATTCTTCATACAGATTGAATTCAGGTATGATATCAATAAGCTCCATATTCGCTTCCCAGTACGAATGAAGCGTTCCTACATCCTTCCAGTATGAATTAAATTCATAGGCATAGATCTTGTGATGCTTCTTGTAGCAGTATGGGATCACATGCTTTCCGAAATCGAGGTTCGGCTGATCCGAATTTGCCATCAGCGCTTCTCTCAATATCTTCCAGGAAAAAATATAGATACCCATTGATGCGAGATTACTCGAGGGATGTTCGGGTTTCTCCTGGAATTCCGTGATCTTCT
>CADCRB010000020.1 GCA_902803745.1 uncultured Lachnospiraceae bacterium | reverse complement strand
GTCAGTGACTGTAAGATCCTTGGCAAGGTATTCGGCTTATTCAGGCTGTATTAAGCGATGCGGTCAGTCCTATGTATTTCATGCGTTAAAAATTCGCATAATTTATATTATACGAACAAATAGGTTCCGGAGGTCATGACTTCTTGCGTGCAAAATAGGAAATGCACGCAGGAACTCTGCGTTCCGCAGAGCACGCTCCTTGCTTCGCAAGGACCTGGTCTAATACGATTCTCCGCCGCATAATTTAGCATAACAAAAGCACGTCATTTGACGTGCTTTTGCTTTTACCAAATTAAATATCAGCTCATTCAATCCGGATATAAAGTTCCTCAGCTCCGAAATCATCATATAGTTCATAATGACCAAATACATAAGCTCTGGTATCTTCATCATCAAAGGCGGACATTTCTTCGGAAATTATATATTTCGGTTTTACCACATCCAGATATTGCAGAACATTTGATTTGATCTGCGGATTCAGGTGCATAAAATACGGGAGGTTCACCGGATAACGGTTTGCAGGTAAAAGCTGGTTTACCTCATAAAAGATCATCCCGGATTCAAGATCATATATCCTGTTCCATTCGCTCTTCGGCACCACAGTCAGGATTTCCTTACACTCTTCCACATATGGATCTGTATCTCTTTCATAGAGATTTTTATTTTCCCTGTATTTAAACATTGTATTGGGATAATAATGAAGGATAACAATGATGATGAGTATTATCCAAAGTATCCTTCTTTGTATCGTGATCCTCTTTTTATCCGGACGGATCCGCTTTGTCCCGGAAGCTGCGGCTGGTGTAGCAATAGCTTCTGATGCGTCTTCCTGTTGCTCCTTAGATACCGACGACTGAGAGTCAGGCTCATTCAGATCCTGAACTTCAGCATCATCCTTGGGGATCAGCTTCATCGCTCTGTTAGTCCAATGCGCGAACATGGACATTACCATATATACGAAGCAAGGCATCGTGAGAAGAAAATAATAATCATAAGGAGTCCCGAGATGAAGGAAGGCCCAGGTAATAAAAGAAAGCAGGACCCCGAAGATCTTGAGATAATGCTCTCCTGACTTCCTTACTGGGATAATAAGCGATGCGACACAGGCTGTATAACATATTATAAGCTTCCCCTCCCATTCCCAGGAAAAGGTCTCATAATAATCGGTTCCACGTTTGTAGGCAAAAACAAAGGCAGCATAGATGAAATCCCTGAAAGCATGATGAAGAAGGAAATATACACATATCGGTATGAAGATCATAATGAATCCCAGGAAGAAATAACCGATTATCCCGGGGATATATCCGGTCTTTTTTTTCATTACCAATACGATCAGCACAGTCAGCGCTGCAGCTGCCATCGGCGCGCATGTCGGAACCTTTGACAGCACCATTATTGAAAATGAAATTCCGAATATCAAAGAAGGAAGGAAGAATTCTTCATATTTTTCGTCCTTCAGATATTTAAGTGTCAGATATATGCAGGCATAGTTGAAAGGAAGCATATATTCCTCGCAGGTGTTTCCGCCCCAGAATGGAGATACTGCAACAAAGCCTGTAAGAAGAAGAACGATCCAGGCCTGCCAGGGTCTTATATAAAGGCAGCAGATCTTCCAGATGAAGATGCACGAAACGGATGCAGCTATACATTCAATAATAAAAATCCCGATCCTTCCGTGTCTGAAAAGCTGTCCTATAGCTTCAATAAAGAAAAAAGCAGGACCCTTAAGGTCAAAATAATCCCTGTAAGGCACCATGCCCTGGGTCATGGCCCGGCCCATCATACTGTACCATGATGAATCATAGCCATATGAATCCTTAAAGATCGGGCTTACCCAGCTTGCCGCAAGTAACACAAATACGCAGCCGCATATCGATACGGCTGCGTAAGCAATGATATTTTTAATAAGATCAGTCTTCGTCCGAGATGTCGACAAGTTTGTCCTTCCTTGCTTCTACTTCTGCCTGCTGTACATCAAACGGAGCCTGCTCGTAGCGGTTGAATTCATAAGAGAAGTCTCCGGTTCCTCCGGTCATAGAGCGAAGGTCGGTATTATAGCCAAAGATATTAGCTTCAGGGATCTCGGCTTCTATTACCTGTCTTCCGTTTCCGGTAGGATTCATCCCGAGAACTCTTGCACGTCTCTTGTTCAGGTCACCCATAACATCACCTGTGAATTTATCAGGAACATCTACCTTCAAAGACATGATGGGCTCAAGGAGTACAGGATTTGCTTTCATAAATCCGTCCTTGAATGCCATTCTTGTAGCCATCTTGAATGACTGCTCTGAGGAATCTACAGGATGGTATGATCCGTCATAAAGTACAGCCTTGACACCTACTACCGGATATGCAGCGAGCGGACCTCTGTCTATGGAATCATTCAGTCCCTTCTCAACTGCGGGGAAGAAGTTCTTCGGCACAGATCCGCCTACAACCTCTTCGTCAAATTCAAAGGCCTTAGTGTTGTCGCCGAGAGGGCTGAATTTGATCTTAACATGACCATACTGTCCGTGACCGCCGGTCTGTTTCTTATACTTGCCTTCTACATCCGATGTACCGATTATAGTCTCTCTGTATGCGACCTTCGGCTTGCTCAGCACGATATCTACCTTATAGTCTGAAAGAAGCTTTGCCTTTACGACATCAAGATGCTGGTCGCCCATACCAATGAGCAGGGTCTGACGGTTCTCAGAGTCATTAATATTCTTAAGAGTGAGATCCTCAGTGCACATCTTCTGCAATGCCTGTGAAAGCTTGTCTACATCGCCCTTGTTTACTGGCCTGTAGCGCATGGGATTGTAAGGAGTCGGCAACGGGATCATAGCATAATGAATAGGATTGGCTTTGGTTGAGAGTGTATCTCCGGTCCTGGTCTGATCCAGCTTCGAGAGGGCTCCGATATCTCCGGCATGGAGCTCTGTTATCTCGCTTGCCTTGCTTCCGCACATCGTATAGAGCTTTGATATCTTGATCTCCTGATCCCTGGAGTCATTATAAAGCACATCACCGGTCTTTATGACGCCGGAGGCCACCTTTATTATGCTGTATTTTCCGATATAGGGATCGACGATGGTCTTCCATACAAAGGCCGACTTGGGCTTGCTGAAGTCGTAGTTGGCCTCAAATACCTCGGAGGTCTTTGTGGATATACCGGCAAAATGTCTGCCCTGAGGTGAAGGCAGGTATTTTACTATATCATCAAGCAAGGTATATATTCCCTGTACAAGAGTGTTGGATCCGCAGCAAAGCGGAACTATCGTACCGTCGCATACCGACATATGAAGGGCTGCCCTGATCTCATCATCTGAGAAGGTCTCACCTCCGAAATACCTTTCCATGAAATCCTCTGAGGTCTCAGCCACGGCTTCCATAAGGGCTTCCTTATAGGTGGTGAGATATTCCGAGAGATAATCCGGGACATCACACTCCTCTGCCTTGTTCTGGGCATTCCATTTAAATCCCTTTTCAGATACTACATTCACATAGCCGACATATTTTTCATTCTCCCTGATAGGGAAATTGAAGGGAGCGATCTTTTTTCCGTAAAGCTCTGTGAGATCTTCAAGGATGTTTCTGAATGAAGCATCATCAACGTCCATATTGGAGATATAGAAATATCTGGGAACGTTGTACTTTTCACATAGATCCCAGGCTTTCTTCGTGCCGGTCTCGACTCCTGACTTGCCGTTTATCACGATAATGGCTGAAGCGGCAGCAGAAAGAGCCTCCTCTACTTCGCCGACGAAATCAAAGAATCCGGGAGTGTCAAAAACATTGATCTTTGTATCTTCCCATTCGATGGGAATAACAGATGTTGAAATGGAGAACTTCCTCTTCTGCTCCTCTTTGTCAAAGTCGCTGATGGTATTGCCGTCATCAACCTTGCCGAGTCTGGTGGTCATGCCGGATATAAAAGCCATGGCCTCAACCAGACTTGTCTTTCCTGCTCCACCATGTCCCAGGATAGCTACGTTTCGAATCTTGTCAGTAGTGTAGACCTTCATTTGCAAATCCTCCATTATGAAAATTAAGATTATCTGCCTTCGGATAAATCCGTCAGCACTTGTAATATTTTACCAAAAACGCAGCTTTGGAGCAATGTTTTATTGTGTACAATTGACAATGTCGTTGAAGAATTCCGGATAAGATATATCAACACATAAGGGATGCATGATTTCTGTGACACCTGATGCATTAAGCCCGGCAACAGTAAAGGACATAGCTATCCTGTGATCGAAAGCATCATCAATGACAGTTCCTTTAAGCGGACGGGGCTCTCCGTCTTTTCCGTTAATAATAAATCCATCATCCGTTGATTCAATATCTGCGCCCATTGCCTTGAGATTCCTGGTGACCAGAGCAATACGGTCTGATTCCTTTACCCTGAGCTCTGCAGCATCATGTATGACGGTCGTTCCCTCTGCCATAGCTGCAGCGACTGCTATAAGCGGAAGTTCGTCTATAAGAGTAGGAATAATATCGCCCGATATTTCAGTGCCGGAAAGATCAGAGCTTTTTACATTAATGTCGGCGACTTCTTCACCGGCAACAGTCCGGCGGTTGATGATATCAATTTTTCCGCCCATATCTCTGAAAACCCTGATTATGCCGTCACGGGTCGGGTTGATCCCTACATTTTCTATCAGAATGTCAGAATCAGGAACAATCAGTCCGGCACCGATAAAATACGCGGCTGAGGATATGTCACCCGGGACGTTTATATCTATGGAATTAAGCTTCCTGCCCGGTCTAAGAATGATGCTCGGCCCGGATTCAGTAATATCAGCGCCCATTTCTCCAAGCATCAGCTCGGTGTAGTTTCGTGACAGAGCGGGCTCGGAAACCACAGTCTCACCCTCTGCATAAAGCCCGGCCAGGAGCAGACATGATTTGACCTGAGCCGAAGCTACAGGGGTATGATATGTTATGCCTTTAAGTTTAGCCGGTGATATCTTCAGGGGAACGCAGTCATTTCCTTTTTCGGAAATGATATCAGCTCCCATGAGCCGTAATGGCTCGATTATCCGGTTCATAGGTCGTTTTTGGATGGATTTATCGCCTGTGAGGCGGGAAACAAAAGACTGACCGGCAAGAATCCCGGATATTATCCTTGTGGTAGTACCGGAATTTCCGCAGTCAAGGATGGAAGCAGGTTCTTTAAGCCCGAAAAGCCCGGCTCCATGAACTAAAACCTCGCTTCCTCCGTCATATTCAATATTTACTCCCATCGCCTTAAAACAGTTAACCGTTGAAATGCAGTCAGCGCCGTTCAGAAAACCTGTGATATGTGTGGTCCCTTCCGAAATAGAACCAAGCATCACAGCTCGATGGGATATGGATTTATCTCCCGGAACCCTGATCGTTCCCCGAAGACCGGGAGCTTTGGAAATCTTCATGGTCAGCTGATCATTGAGTTTCTGTAATCGCGTGCTTCTTCAAAAAGCTTATGAAGAGCACTGCCGTCTCCTTTGGATATCAGCTCTTTTATTTCTTCCAGCTTTTCTATATATTTATCAAGCAATTCAGTCAGATTATCCTTGTTATCGAGACAGATTTCTTCCCACATTGTTGGATCGGATGAAGCAACACGGGTAATATCCTTGAAGCCTCCTGCTGCCGCCTCTTTCATCAGTTCCTCGGGAGTATCATTGTCCTTTACAAGCTTTACCAGTGTATAAGCGGCGATATGCGGGATGTGTGATATGGCACCGACAATATAATCATGCGTGCTGACATCTAATGTAACCGGATTGCAGCCTATGGATTCGATCAGTTTTTCAAAATCCCTGATCTCACTGTCATTTACGTTTTTAGACGGAGAAACGATATAATAACAACCCTCCAGAAGCTCTCTGGATGAATTGGAATATGTGGATTTTTCCTTTCCGGCCATAGGATGTCCGCCGATGAAGTGAGCACCCGGGATAGCCTTTGCTACAGCCTCCTGTATGCTTTGCTTTGTGGAACCCACATCTGTCAAAACCGTCTTGTCCGACAGATACGGGATAAGCTTGGGAATGAACGAGATGTTTGTCTGAACCGGAGTACAGAGGAAAATATAGTCACAATCCCTGAAAGTCTCATCGATCTCAAAGGTCGCACCATCTATGACCCCATCCTTAAACGCCTGAATAAGCGGATCTCTGGATCTGTTGTATGCGACGATCGTTGCATCCGGATACTTATTTCTTACAGCTTTTGCGATAGAACCACCTATAAGTCCCAAACCTATAAATCCTATTTTCATCACTGTTCCCCTTTATCTTCTATTTGATACCTGACAGCATTTAAAGTATCATCATTATACTACCACGAATACAGGCAAATTTGATACTTTTTTTATAAATAGCCCTGATCAGATTTCAGATCAGAAGCATTGCATCCCCGAAGGAAAAGAATCTGTAGCGCTTCTCTACGGCTGTTTTATAAGCCTTCATCACATTTTCATAGCCGCCAAGTGCAGAAACGAGCATAATGAGTGTTGATTCAGGAAGATGGAAGTTTGTAATAAGAGCATCCGTTACTTTGAATTTATATCCGGGATATATAAATATATCTGTCTCTGCGCTGCCTGCCTCTACCCGGGGATGATTCCCTGCAGCCCTGTCCGGCGGGCCGGAGGCTGCCGATTCGATCGTCCTGCAGGATGTAGTCCCTACACATATGACACGTCCTTTACCGGTTTCATGTATTTCATTTATCCTGTCAGCTGTTTCCTTTGAAACGCTGTACCATTCCGTATGCATATGATGATCAAGGATATTCTCCTCTTTTACGGGCCTGAAGGTTCCAAGGCCTACATGAAGCGTCACATATGCAGTCTTAGTGCCCTTAGCTTCAATGTCCGCCAGAAGTTCTTTAGTAAAGTGAAGTCCTGCAGTGGGCGCGGCAGCTGATCCTTCATATTTTGCATATACCGTCTGGTACCTGTCCCTGTCCTTAAGCTTATGAGTAATATAGGGAGGAAGCGGCATTTCTCCCAGAGAATCCAGTATCTCCTCCCATATCCCTTCGTATTCAAACTGCACAAGCCTGTTGCCGTCAGGCAGGACATCAATGATCTCAGCCTTAAGTCTTCCGTCTCCAAAGCTGATCCTTGCACCCTGGCGCAGCTTTTTTCCGGGACGGACCAGACTTTCCCATACATTAACGTCTGCATCTGACCGTCTTAAGAGAAGGACCTCAACCGATGCGCCGGTATCCTCCTTTATTCCCAGAAGCCTTGCAGGAATTACCTTTGTATCATTCAGTACCAGAAGATCATCAGGGGTAAGATATTGAGATATATTATGAAATACATCATGCGTTATCTTTCCGCTGCTGCGATCCAGGATCAACAGTCTGGACTCGTCTCTTTTTTCCAGAGGATCCTGGGCAATGAGCTCTTCAGGCAGATCGTAATAGTAATCTGATTTTCTAAGCGGATTTATCATGACCTCAGCTCTATGCCAAGACCTTCCAGCCCGTTAAGGATCTTTTTCATTACGGAATTTACATCATCATCCGAAAGCGTCTTATCCTTTGCACGGAAAACAACGGTATATGCCATGCTCTTATAGCCCTCTCCTATCTGTCTGCCTTCATAAATATCAAACAGATTAAAGCTCTCCAGTATTTTGCCTCCGCGCTGGACAATAATATCATCTATATCCTGTGCCCTGACGCTGTCGGGAACTACCATGGATATATCTCTGGAGACAGAAGGGAATTTTGCAAGCCCTGTATATCTTGGTTCGAATGAAGCCCTGCTTACGATCTCAGGCATATCAAGTACCGCCGTGAAAACCTCGGCCTTTTCTATATCATAGGCTTTTGCAGTGAGCGGATGCACCTGTCCTATATAGCCGATCACTGTATCATCATACAGGATATCGGCCTGACGGCCGGGATGCAGATAGGGACGGCTGGAAGCAGTGTATTTTACGCGTTCCTTCATTCCTGCCTTGTAGATAAATTCCTCTACCACTCCCTTCATCTCAAAGAAATCAATATCTCCATAGGCGCCCAGAGTAAACTGCATTCTTTCATCCGGATAATCTGTGATAGGAAGCGGTGTTTTCGGAATATAGACATTTGCGAGCTCAAAAAGCCTGACATTTTCGTTCCTGTGGTTGAAATTAAGGGATATCGATCCGAGTATTCCATTCAGGGGCAGGGTACGCATGATAGAAAAATCTACTCCCAGCGGATTTGATATCTGTATAGCCTGTCTTTCGGGAGCATCCTCAGGAAGGCGCAGCTTATCAAATACATCAGGACTCTCAAAGGAATAACAGTAGGCCTGGGAAAAACCAAAAGATATAGCAGTATTTCTGGCAAGCTTTTCCACCATTATCTTAAACGGTACTCCGCCTGTCTGAGCAGTATCCCTGGGAAGTGTTACCGGTATCCTGTCATAGCCGTATATTCGCGCTACCTCTTCTGCAGTGTCGGCAAAGCCCAGCAGATCCTGTCTGAAGGTTGGGACCACAAGCTCATTTTTATCCTTATCATATTCGACCTCAAGCCTTTTGAAATAAGAAAGCATGGTATCCTTTGGAATATCTGTTCCTAAATAGGCATTTATCCTTTCAGGGTCAAACTGGATCCTTTTCTTTTCCGGAAGATCCGCATGTACATCCACACGGCCGCCCACGACTTCTCCGCATTGAAGCTCCTCTATCAGGGAGCAGGCTCTTTCCATCGCATCATAGGCATTGTTGGGATCAAGGCCTTTTTCGAATATGCCTGAAGAATCAGTACGAAGTCCGATCCTTCTGGATGATTTTCTTATGTTCGGTCCGTTGAAGGTAGCAGCCTCAAAAAGAACATCATGTACTGAATCCGTGATCATGGAGTTTTCACCGCCCATGATTCCGGCCAGGGCAACTGCTTTTTCACCATCGCATATCGTGAGGACATCCTTATCCAGCTTCCTTTCCTCTCCGTCCAGCGTGGTAAAGGTATCGCCGTCCTTGGCCCGTTTAACGATTATCTTTTTCCCTGCGATCGTAGAAAGGTCAAAAGCATGCATCGGCTGTCCGTATTCCAGCATCACGAAATTGGTGATGTCCACTATATTGCTGATCGGTCTGATACCGGCAGCGCGAAGACGGCGTTTCATCCATTCGGGAGATTCGCCTATTTTGATATTCCTGACCACACGGGCAATATATCTTGTGCATAGCTCTTTATCTTCTATTTCCACGGAAATATAATCGGAAGCCTGCTCATTGTTTCCTGTTTCTTTTACATCCGGATATTTGAAAGGCAGATCAAAGGTAGCAGCTGCTTCTCTTGCGACACCCATTATTGCATAGCAGTCCACACGGTTAGAGGTGATCTCATAATCAAAGACTGTATCATGAAGCCCCAGAGCTTCTATTGCATCATCTCCCGGCTTTACATCAGCGACAGGTGCGAAAATATAGATCCCTTCTTCCGGGGCATCGGAAAAGACATCTCTTGAGGAACCAAGTTCCTCAATGGAGCACATCATGCCCTTTGACTCCACGCCTCTCAGCTTTCCGGCCTTGATCTTAATACCGTCTTCGGGAAGAGGGCCTCCATCGTGACCGCCTGCAACTTTTCCGCCGTCGAGCACTACGGGAACGAGATCGCCTGTGCTGACATTAGGTGCTCCGGTCACTATCTGTATCTTATCCGTACCGATATCTACCTGGCATATGATGAGTTTATCTGCATCCGGATGCTTATCGATCTGCTCTATCTTTCCCACAACGATCTTTTCAAGATTTCTGTCCGGCTTTTCATAGCCTTCACATTTCGTACCAGACATGGTCATAGCATCCACGAATTCCTGATCCGTGCAGCTTAGATCCGGTACGAAATCTTTTATCCAGCTTAATGGTGTTTTCATATTAGCCTCCTGTTATAACCGCAAGTTTTATTCGAAATATATCCTGTCTGTAAGCTGCTGAAGGTCAGGCACTAAAGCTTTTTGAACCCTCAGAACTGCTCCAGGAACCTGTAATCGTTCTCATATCGCAAACGCATGTCGTCTATCTCATATTTTAGTAAAGCGATACGTTCGAGTCCTATACCGAACGCAAATCCTTTGTATTTCAGTGGATCGATATTGCACATCTCAAGTACATGGGGATGCACCATTCCGCAGCCCAGGATCTCGATCCAGCCTTCGCCCTTGCAGAAGCGGCAGCCCTTTCCTCCGCATTTAAAACAGGATACATCCATTTCTGCAGACGGTTCGGTAAACGGAAAATGATGAGGTCTGAATTTAACCCTTGTATCTTCGCCGAAAAGCTTTCTTGCAAAGGTTTCGAGAGTTCCCTTAAGATCAGAAAGTGAAACATTTTCATCGATCAGCAGACCCTCAACCTGATGGAATGAAGGTGAATGAGTAGCGTCTACCTCATCAGATCTGAATACCCTTCCGGGTGAGATCATCTTTATCGGGAGCCGTCCCTTTTCCATTTCATGTATCTGTGTGCCGGAGGTCTGTGTACGAAGAAGCATATCTCCGTTAATATAGAAGGTGTCCTGTTCATCCTTGGCGGGATGATCGGCTGGAATGTTCAGAGCTTCGAAATTGTAGTAGTCCTTCTCAACCTCAGGTCCCTCTACAACCTCATAACCCATTCCGGTAAATATCCTCTCAAGCTCATCAAGTGCGATCGCATTAGGATGCATGTGACCAAGCCGTCTCCTTTTTGCAGGAAGAGTCACATCTATGGTCTCATTTTTAAGCTTTGCATCCAGCGCCGTGGCCTCAAGATTGATCTTGGCTTTATTGATAGCTGATTCAATAATATCTCTTGTTTCGTTTACAAGGGCACCGACTTTCGGACGGTCTTCTTTGGCCACATCCTTCATGCTCTTTAAGACTTCGGTAAGCTCACCCTTTTTTCCCGTAAAGGCTACTCTGACATCATTCAGAGCTTCCAGGGCTCCGGCTTCCTTTATTGCTTCCAGGGCTCTGTCCCTTATCTCATCGAGTTCTTCTTTATTGATCGCCATATTGCTGCCTCCTCATTATTATTGAAAAACAATAAGGGTGGTACCCCGGGGCGAAAAGATCGCGGTACCACCCGTATTTATCACTTATCATCCTTAACGTGGATCAGCCGTTCCTGCTCTGCGTTTGAATATCCTCCCGGAAAAGACCGGTGTCTTTGGGCAATGCCCGCGCTTCTTTGCAGGAATATTAAATTGCACCCTCTGTATTATCTGAGTCCTGCTAACTCCTGTGACATTGCCGCATTAGGATTCATTATCGAAGCGGTATTGTACAGAATATAGCCTGTATAACCAAGGCTCTGTGCCTTTGCAGACTGAGTCGCAAGGTTGTTGGTGTTGCGTGACCAGCCGGGATCTGAGGTGGAAGCAGAGCCTGCTCTGTAAAGAGCCATGCCAACATACATGGGTATACCGGCTTTGTTGATGTTCTTCCAGGCAGTGAGTCTGTCACTTGACATGGTCGTGGTTCCTGCAGCACCGTAGTTGTCGGTCCAATAGATCTGCGGAGCGATATAGTCTACATATGCATTTGAAGAAAGCCAGGTGTTCACATCTGCTCCTGCTGCTATGCAGTTCTGGATATTGCCCTGAGGAGCGATACCGAAAACCTTGCCGTGCTGTCCGCATACTGCATGTACCTGAGTGATCATTGAATTAATATTTCCGGCGCCGATCGGAGGGAAATAATCGTCAAAATGAATTCCGTCTACTGCATACTTATCCAGTATTTCCTTTACACCTGCTACTATATTGTCATTAGTTGCAAGTGCGGCATTTCCGCATATAACGCCATTCCTGTAGCCATATGGATTGATCCAGGCATGGATCTGAAGTCCGTTCTGATGTGCGATCTGAACCATATCAGCCAAAGGATCAAAGCCGGGATCTGCGCCTAAGAGCATCTGAGAGCTCCACGGATATATATTTGAAGGATAGATCGCATCATTATGGCTTCTGACATGAACAAATATTGCATTCAGTCCCTTTGATGCGGCAGTCTGGCAGATAGAAGTAAATGCTGCATCATAAGCATCCTTTCCCTTGCCTCTGAGATAACTCTGCTGATCGATAAATGAGAGCCATACCCCTCTCATATTGTTTGCAGCCTGAGCCTGCTTTACAGTAAATCCAAGATTTCCTGTTGTGACCAGAAGCGTCAGCACAAGCAGGGTTGAAACTATACATTTCATTATACGTTTCATAAAACTAACTCCTCCCAAATAAATAATTATTTTACGAAATACTGTCTACAAACCTTTTGAAAGCCCGGAGGCCGTCTTCTGTCTGTTTGTATACACCTGCATCCTCAAGGACATGGGAAAATACCTTTCCTGTTTCGTCACGAAGGATGCCGTCGATGTTGGACTCGTCTATATTAACATAATTTGGGAGAAAATCAAGCACCCAATCGGCATGCTTGGCTATCTCTTCGTTTGAAGCCACATCTTTTCCGGACAGGATATATTCCTTAAGCAATGAGAGCTCGGATTTCAGTCTTGAAGGAAGGATTGCCAGCCCCATTACTTCGATAAGACCGATATTTTCCTTTTTTATATGATGAAGATTGCTGTGTGGATGATATAGTCCTAAAGGACAGTCCTCAGTAGTGATATTATTTCTGAGCGCAAGATCGAATTCATACATATCACCGCGCATACGGGCTATAGGTGTTATGGTATTGTGCATTTCACCATCGGTTTCGGCAAAGATATAGGCTGACTCATCAGTATAACCCCGCCATTTTTTCAGGATAAGGGATGCAAGCTCCACGATCCTTTCCTTGTCCCGGCATCTCAGCCTTATGACGGAAAGAGGCCATTTTATTATGCCTGCTTCGACATCTTCATAGCCTTTTACTTTGAATTTTTCGATATAATCTGCACGGGCCATGGGAAATTCGTAGTTCCCTCCCTGAAAATGATCATGAGAGAGGATTGAGCCTCCTACTATAGGAAGATCTGCATTGGAGCCTACGGTATAGTGCGGAAAAAGCGTAATAAAGTCGAATAGTTTTTCAAAGCATGAGCGGTCTATTTTCATCGGGATATGCTTTTTGTTAAAAACTATACAGTGCTCATTATAGTAGACATATGGGGAATACTGCAGAAAGAAATCCTCGCCGGCAAGCTGTATCGGTATAATGCGATGATTTTCTCTTGCAGGATGATTCATTCGTCCCCTGTAGCCTTCGTTTTCGGCACACAGCTGGCATTTGGGATAGGCAGACTGCGGCGCATTCTTAGCAGCTGCGATCGCCTTTGGATCTTTTTCAGGCTTGGAAAGATTGATGGTAATATCCAGATCTCCGTAATCGGTAGGTGACTTCCACTTCAGATCCTTTTTGATCCTGTATCTTCTGATATAGTCGGTATTGCAGGAAAAGTCATAATACCAGTCTGTGGCTTTCTTTGGAGAATCTGAATAAAGCTCCTTAAATTTCTTTCTGACTGCAGAAGGCCTCGGTGTGATACAGTTCATAAGCCTGGTATCAAAAAGATCCCTTGAGATCTGATCATCAGCTGTTACGTCCCTTGAGACGGCATCATCTGTCAGATTTTTGAGGATTATCTCAAGAGCCTCTCCTCTGTCAGAAAAATCAGGCTTGCTATAGCCTTCCGGCTCCTCATATGAATCCAGATCCATTACATCCAGCAGGAGATTTGTTGAATAAATCCTCTCCTCCTCATCTATCAGTCCGGTAAATATACCGTATTCAACCAGATCGAGAATAAAAGCGACTGTTGTCTTATTCATATTTTAAGCACCTCCTCCTCGCCGTCTGACCTTGCCTCCTCAGCCACGAAAACACGTTCGTTTGAATTGCCGGCTCTTGCTTCAGCAACAGCCTGAGCCTCTTTGACAAAGGTCTTCTGGGCTCCGATCCGGCTGTTCCTCCCGGGGGTTATACGGATATAGATACCGTCATCCGTCATAAGCCTTGCTTTCGTATTATCAGAAAGCTGTATCTGAAGGATATGCTTAAGGTCATCTACGAGCCTGGGATTTTCTATTGGAAAGAGTATCTCAACCCTTCTTTCCAGATTTCTCGGCATCCAGTCTGCTGAAGCACAGTATATCTCTTCTTTTCCCTCATTCAGGAACCAGAAAATACGGGCGTGCTCAAGATAGGTTCCTACGATCGATCTGACGGTGATGTTTTCGGATACACCCGGGATCCCGGTCCTCAGACAGCAAATTCCGCGTATTATCAATTCGATTTTTACACCTGCATTGGATGCTTTGTACAATGCCTCGATTATATCTATGTCGCAGAGTGAATTTATCTTTGCGATTATATGCGCATCCCTGCCGCTTTTTGCGTGCTCGGTTTCCCTGTTGATGAGATAGAGGAATCTGTCCTTGAGCCATAAGGGCGCAAGGGAAAGCTTGTTCCACATTGCAGGTTCAGAATATCCCGACAGCATATTAAATACTGCAGTTGCATCCTCTCCATATGGCTCGGCACAGGTAAGAAAGCCTATATCAGTATATTGCTTGGCAGTGGAGTCATTATAGTTTCCGGTTCCCAGATGCACATAGCGTCTGAGCCCCTCTTCTTCCCGTCTGACAACAAGAGTTATCTTTGAGTGTGTCTTAAGTCCTTTAAGACCATATATTACATGGCAGCCGGCCTTCTCGAGCATTTTTGCCCAGAGGATATTGTTTTCCTCGTCAAATCTTGCCTTCAGCTCCACAAGAACCGTAACCTGCTTGCCGTTTTCGGCAGCCTGGGCAAGAGCCTTAATAATAGGGGAATCTCCCGAAACTCTGTATAATGTCTGCTTTATGGCCAGAGTATCCTTATCCCGCGCAGCTTCCTGAATGAATCTGACGACAGGTGTGAAGGATTCGTAAGGATGCCACAGAAGTATGTCATGATCTTTGATCTGGTCAAATACAGGAATATCCGGATCCATATACTTTGGATATTTAGGCTCATATTTCTTTTCCTTCAGATGATCAAAGCCGGAAATACCGTACAGCTTCATAAGGAAGGTCAGATCCAGCGGACCGTTGATCGAATAAACATCGCTGTCTTTTACATTCAGCTCCTCTTCAAGTATGGAAAGCAGCCTTTTATCGATGCCGGATTCACACTCAAGCCTTATGGCAACACCACGCTGCCTTTTCTTCAGCTGTCTTTCTATTTCGATCAGAAGATCCTCAGCCTCATCTTCGTCTATCGTAAAATCAGCATTACGCATTACTCGGAAGGGATGAGCGCATATGACATTATATGACAGGAAAAGTCCTCCTATATTGCGCTCTATGATCTCCTCCAGCAGAATAAACGAGCGGATACCGTCTGCGCCCTTCGGCAGCTCCACTATACGCGGCAGTACTGAAGGAACCTGGACCAAAGCAAGCTCAATGTCATTTTCTTCAGTGCGGACCAGCGCTCCTATATTCAGGCTTTTATTCCTTACAAGCGGGAAAGGTCTGGAGGAATCAACTGCCATAGGTGTCAGAACAGGGTATACATTTTCCTTGAAATATTCATCTACAAAGGCTTTTTCATCCTGACCGAGATCCTCATGATGCTTTACAAACCGTACACCCTCTTCGAGAAGCTTGGGCAAAAGCATGCGGGAGAAAGTACTGTACTGCTCCGATACAAAATCATGGGTAACTTCCGAAAGCCTGTTAAGCTGCATTTTGGGAGTCATTCCTGAGATATCGGTTTTTTTGTAGCCTGCATTCTTCATGTCCTTTAATGAAGCGATACGGATCATAAAGAATTCATCGAGATTGGATGCCGTGATAGCCAGGAATTTAAGCCGCTCGAATAGAGGAAGGGAAGTATCCCTGGCTTCCTCAAGTATGCGCTCATCAAACTGCATCCAGGAGAGCTCCCTGTTGATATAATATGCGGGATCCCTCAGATCCGGATGCTTTTCCGGTCTTTCATTTTTTGAATTCTTTTCGTTCTTGTTCATGTTCTCATCCTTTGTTATTATGAGGTGCTTTAGACAGTCGATCTGTGAACCACAAGTACAGGTGTGATACCGAATACCTCTTCAAAAGTGTCCGTCCTTTCAGAAAACAGACCTTTTTCAAGCAACAAACGGTCTTTTGTAACAACCTTTATGATCAGCTCCTTATTTTTTATATGGGCTGAAATATCCTCGATGGTCTTTTCGGTATTCTTTGCAAGACCTGTGGCAGCCCTGAGTATGGCAGTAAGCTTTATCATGATGATCTCATCATTAGACTCGAATTCCGGAGACTTGAATGCATCATAACTGATGTTATTGGGATAGGAATTCTGCACGATAGTCGCGATCATTATCCTTTCTTTATGGGAAACCCCCATGATCTCAGAATCCTTGATGATAGCAAAGGATGTTTCCGCGGGAACACTCATTGAAACGTATTTTCCGACATTTCTCATGATCGCGGCTATATTCAGCAGAGTCCGTTCCCTTGATCCCATTCCATGAAGCTTTTTCGTAGCATCATAAATAATAAGTGCTGCATCTGTGAGCTTTGAGGTGATAAGATCAAAGGAACCGTACTTTGCGGCTATATTCGCGGCCGAACTCAATATATCATCCCCAAAATCATGAAAAGGCCGTATATATTTCTTTCTGTCCGCATAATCATATGCTATTCCGTCGGAAAGAGATACTCCGGGAAGATAAAGATCCTTTGCCCCTGTCATATTTATAACCTTATCCACCAGTATGGC
>CADCRB010000019.1 GCA_902803745.1 uncultured Lachnospiraceae bacterium | reverse complement strand
AATATTCACTTATGTTGTTTACAACCTCCTTTGTCATATCATCAGTCGCCTGTCTTATCCACATTAAGGAAGTGAAAAAAATCAGGAATAACAATCCAATCCAGACCACAGTGGATTTACCGAAATGCTTGTCGTTATCTTTGGAAAAAACATACCTGAAATATACAAATCCCAGTATACTCCAGCTGGCAAGTATCAGATAAGATTCCGTAGACATAGCTCCGGCTGACCAAGACATAAAATAAAAGAAGAACACCACTGATGTTATGGTTCCAATAATTCCCGTCACCTGTATCTTTTTGTTCTTCACCTTTCCCGCTTCGGCAAATGCTGCGGCAGAAGTATAAGCGTAGGCTATAGTAGCCCCAACAGTATTAACATCTACTATCCACCCAATAGCCGTCCGCCCGAGGAAAGGGATAAAAGCTGATACTATCATAAGAAATACCAGAGCATTCCCCGGCGTTGAATCACTGTTTAGCTTACCGAACCATTCAGGAAGGATTCCCTCCTCTGCCATGGAATACATAAGACGGCTTCCTGCAATAAAATTTCCGATCAATCCTGTAACAATCCCTGCAAAAGCCGCTGTCCCCAAAATCACTACACCGGTCTGTCCCATAACATGATCCGCTGCAAAAAATGTTGGCAATCCGGCAAGGCCCTCCTGTCGGTCCAGCTCCCCTATGTACCCGGCCCAGTCAGAATATCCCTCAGGCTGAACTGATGCTGCCATCTTTGTAAGCAGAATATATACCAAAGCTCCTGCTATCAATGCGGATAAAAAGATCCATATTGTCTTCTTAGGTGAAAAATTAAATCCTCGGGCAGAGTTCGAGACAGATTCAAATCCCACAAAAGCCCACGGCGACAGAGCAATTATCGAAAAAACCTGAGCCGCCGGTTTTTTTCCATTTGCAGAAAAAGCCGGTATTATAACAGACGGGTCATAAGCGTTTCTTGCTAAAAGTACTGAGGCGCAAAGTACTACACCGCCGAGCAATAGCATCGCAAACACCACTTGTGTCCAGGCAGCCAGCTTTCGCCCTATGATGCATACACCCCCGCAAATCAGGATCGCTGTAGTCGACAAAAGAATCTCTCCGAAGAATACATCATATCCCAGCAGACGATAATGAAACCCAAATTGAAAGGTATTCCCTAAAAGATTCTTGCATATCAGACCAAGAGCAGATGCGTTGGCCCAAATGATGGCCAGATAGACCAGAGCCAGAAACCACGCACTAAGAAAACCATGATCATAACCAAAAGTCCTGGTAGTATAAGTCAAAGTGCCTCCGGCATCAGGGTATTTATTGATCAGATAATGGTAATTGATGCCTATGATCAGCATTACCAAAGCGCCGATAGCTATTCCCAGAACCGTACCCTCAACTCCAGCCTTCGGAAGGAAAGTTGTTCCAGGCATGACAAATGCACCCCAGCCTACGGCACAGCCGAAAGAAAGCGCCCAAACCGAAAGAGGTGAGAGATAAGGCTTGAGCTCCCTTATCCCACTCTTACCCTTCTGCTCTCTTTCATCCATATCACAATCGCTCCTCCCCGTGCCGAAGGGATGAAAATATCCTCAGGCGCTTTGAAATTATGAAAAATCGACTGATCACTAAGGATTGAGTCTCTCCATTCTGGCGTTCACTTCATAAATGATTTTCTCAAGGTCAATGGTCTTTAATTCACGGCCTTCCATAAGGATTTCACCATCTACTATCGTGGTATCAACCTCAGATCCGTTTGCGGAATAAACAAGGCTTGAAAGCAGATTATTCTTAGGAACCATACTTGGTGTATTTATATCAAGAATAGCCAGATCAGCCTTATAGCCTTCCTTTATTTCTCCGAGCTTTTCAAGTCCAAGAGCTTTTGCTCCGTTTACAGTAGCCATTGCGAGAGCTTCATTCGCATTTATACATACCGGAGTATTATGTGTCCCTTTATGTATCAAAGTGAGCAGACTCATCTCATGAAACATATTAAGGGTATTATTCGATGCCGCTCCGTCTGTTCCAAGACAAACATTGATACCGGCATCCATCATCTCCGGTACAGGAGCAAAGCCATTTCCAAGCTTCATGTTAGACGCAGGATTTGTAACTACGGATACATTCTTTTTTGCCATTAGCTCCATGTCCGATTTTGTGATCTTCACGCAATGTGCTGCTATGCAGGGCACCTCAAAGCAACCTGCTTTATCCGCATACTCTATGGCGGTAAGTCCCTGCTCCTTTTTAAGGTTATCTATCTCCGTCTGGGATTCTGCAAGATGTATGTGAATACCGAGTCCCCTCTCTTTTGCAATATCTGCAACCCCTCTCAGATAATCAAAGCCAGCCGAATACGGAGCATGTGGTCCAAGCATAAATGTCAACCGCCCGTTTGTACCTTCTCCGTCTGATATTTCCTCCAGGGCTTCTTTGATCCGTACATCATCCCTGTCATACTTTTCTCCCACCAGTCCGCGAGAAATAACAGCCCGCATGCCACTTTCTTTAACAGCCCGGGTAGTATTATGTATATGCATCTGCATATCATTGAACGTCGTAGTACCGCAGCGTATCATTTCCGCTATCGCAAGCATAGCTCCCCAATATGCGTCCTCACCGGTCATACGGTCCTCTACCGGATATACCCCTTTTGTAAGCCAGTCCATGAACGGCATATCATCAGCGATATTCCTTAGCATCGCCATGTAGGAATGAGTATGGGCGTTTATTAGCCCCGGTATCACAAGCCGGTCCTGACCATCTATGGTTTTCTCCCCTGTAAAGCCATCCGGCTTCCTGTCTACCCCCGTGATAATATCTTTTTCAATATACAGATCATGCCGATCTATGTGACCGTCTACTAATGCGTAAGCATTCTTTATCTCAATATTCATTTTCTCACCTATATTCTTGCTCTGAGTTCCTCTGTCTTATCCTCATATCCGGGTTTTCCGAGCAACGCAAACATATTCTTTTTATAGCTTTCAACCCCTGGCTGGTTAAAGGGATTAACCCCAAGCATATATCCTGACACGCCACAGGCAAATTCGAAGAAATAAAACAGCTGTCCAAGATATTCTTCTGTCTGCTCCGGAACGTTTATTACTGCGTTAGGTACGTTACCGTCCGTATGAGCCAGGATTGTTCCGTTCATTGCGCATTTATTTGCAAAATCTACGGTTTTATCAGCCAGATAATCAAGCCCATCCAGATTATTATCAGCCTTCTTCATTGTGATCTCATGCCTGACCTTTTCTACATTTATCACTGTTTCAAACATGATCCGCGCTCCATCCTGTATAAACTGTCCCATAGAATGAAGGTCTGTGGTAAGGTCAACCGATGCAGGGAAAATTCCCTTTTGGTCCTTTCCTTCTGATTCACCATATAGCTGTTTCCACCACTCCGAAACATAGTGAAGCGAAGGCTCGTAATTTGCTACGATCTCCACGGCCTTTCCCTTCCTGTACAGGATATTTCTTATTGCTGCATACCTCAGGGCATCGTTTTCGGCATAATCATTATTTATCGCCATATCACGACCCTCAGCGGCACCCTTCATAAGCGCATCGATATCCGCTCCAGCTACTGCGATCGGTAAAAGACCTACGGCTGTAAGCACAGAGAATCTGCCTCCCACATCATCGGGCACCACAAACTCCTCATAACCTTCGGCATCAGCCAGACTTTTCAACGCACCCTTATGCGCATCAGTGGTAGCATATATCCTCTTGGATGCCTCCTGTTTTCCGTACTTATTCTCCAAAAGCTCCTTAAATATCCTGAACGAAATACCCGGTTCGGTAGTCGTTCCCGACTTGGATATCATATTTATGGAAAAATCTCTGTCGCCTATTACCTCTATAAGATCATGGATATATGTGGATGATATATTATTTCCAAGAAAGTATACTTCCGGCGCATCCCGTTTTTCCCGACTGACGGAATTGAAGAAATTATGTCTCAGGAACTCGATCGCAGCCCTTGCTCCCAAATAGGAACCTCCAATGCCCACCACCAGCAGTACATCAGAATCATTTCTTATTTTTTCTGCGGCTTTTTTAATACGGGTGAATTCGTCTCTGTCATAGTCCACGGGAAGATCCAGCCATCCCAGAAAATCGCTTCCCGCTCCTGTCTTTGAAAGCAAAAGCTCCTTTGCCGCTTCGACCTGGGGACGTATCAGTTCCACTTCCTCTTCACTGATGAATCCGTGTGTCTTAGAGTAATCATACGTAACCTTAGCCATTGTATACATACCTCCGTATTATATTTGTCTTCAAGGAACAGCGGGCAAAAGACGCTCGCTAAGTACTTGTTTTCTATGTTATAATATTTCACAAATCTTTTCAACGAAAGGCCTTTTTCATATGTCGAAAAAAATTGTCCTTACCGGAGGCGGTACTGCCGGGCACTGTTATCCGAATCTGGCTCTTGTACCCGAACTTGAAAAGGAAGGATATGATATTACATATATTGGTTCTTATGAGGGAATAGAAAAGAAACTCGTTGAAGACAGCGGTATCCGGTATTACGGAATCGCCAGCGGAAAGCTCAGAAGATATTTTGATTTAAGGAATTTTACCGATCCCTTCAGAGTACTCAAGGGATTTTCACAGTCGTTGCATTTTCTGAGAGTAACATCTCCAAATGTAGTTTTCTCAAAAGGCGGATTTGTATCGGTTCCTGTAGTAAAAGCAGCGGCCTGCCTGAAGATCCCGGTTGTGATTCATGAGTCCGATATGACTCCTGGTCTTGCAAATAAGCTATCATATAGCTCGGCGAAAAGGGTATGCTGCTCATTTAAGGACACTCTTTCGCTAATCCCGAAAGATAAGGGGGTATTCACGGGCTCTCCCATAAGAGCATCACTTTTGGAGGGAGATCCCGGCAGGGCAAAGGCTTTTGTTAATATGAGAGACGAAGGTTTCCCTTTCCTTATGGTCATCGGGGGATCACAGGGAGCGCAGAATGTTAACGAGGCTATACGCGCAGCTCTTCCCCAGCTCACCAGTCGTTATAATGTTATACATCTCTGTGGAAAGGGAAAACTGGATCCCACTCTTAACCGCTATAGCGGATATATGCAGTACGAATACATATCTGACGAACTGAAGGATCTCTATGCGCTCGCCGATGTTATCGTATCCAGAGCGGGTTCCAACGCGATATTCGAGATCCTGGCCCTAAAAAAACCAAGTCTGCTGATACCTCTCAGCACGGCCGGCTCCAGAGGAGACCAGATATTAAATGCTAAAGCCTTTGAAACCAGCGGATATTGCAAGGTGCTTTTAGAGGAGGATATGGATACGTCCACTTTGCTTGCTTCCGTAAATGAAGTATATGACAACCGTAATAGCTATATTAAAGCAATGTCCGGCGCTCCCGAGAACAATGCGGTCAGGACAATATGTGAAGTTATTGAATCAGTACTGTGACAGGAGGAATCAAAAATGGATGAAAATTGTATTTTTTGCAAACTGGCGAATCATGTTATCGACACAAATATAATCTATGAGGATGATGATTTTACCGTAATACTCGATGCCGGACCGGCGACAAAGGGACATGCACTGATTCTTCCCAAGGACCATTTTGCAAATCTTTATGAAATGCCGGACGATCTCCTCTCCAAATCCGCTGTCCTTGCAAAAAAGATTGTAACCGGTCTTACCGAAAAACTGCACCCCGACGGATATAACATAGTTCAAAACAATGGTGAAACAGCCGGTCAGACCGTTTTCCATTTTCATATCCATCTGATCCCTAGATACAAGGATGATGGACAGCTCATAGGATGGAAACCCGGTAAGCCGGAAGATGATGAACTAAAGGCTCTTGTAAAGGAGATTCAGCTTTAATCAGGAAAGGCAAATAATCATGAGGGTAAATATATACTATGGCGGCAGAGGAATAGTTGGAGATCCGACTAATACCGTTATCACGCGCATGCAGGCAGTTCTGGAAGATATCAATGTCAAGGTAACACGCTACAATCTATACGAAGAAAAAAGAAATATTTCCTCACTGGCAAATACCATAGTTGATTGTGATGGTATCATTCTTGCTTCTACTGTAGAGTGGCATGGAACAGGGGGATTCATGGCAGAATTCTTAGATGCCCTATGGCTCTACGGTAACAAAGAAAAAATAACTCATATTTATATGTGCCCGGTTGTAATGAGCACCACCTACGGTGAAAGGGAGGGAAAGCTGGATCTGGCTCAGGCTTGGGAGATACTTGGCGGAAAGCCATGTTCTGGCATCTGTGGCTATGTTCAGGATACTGTCTCTTTTGAACTCAACGATGATTACGCTACCCTTGTGGAAAAGAAGGCCGAAAATCTTTATCGTACAATCTCTCAAAAGACAGTGGCTCTTCCGGCCTCAAATCAGGCTGTGAGACAGATGGTTTCTGTCGGTCCGCAGATAGAGCTTTCTCCGCAGGATGCTGAGCAACTGTCCAAGTATGCTTCTGATGACAAATTTGTCCAGACCCAGAAAGAAGATATCAAAGAGCTTGCCTCTCATTTCAAGTCTCTTATGAGTCATCAGGGCGTATCCGTAGATGATATGCTGATAAAAGATTTCCAGACTCATTTTACGCCGGATCCAACATTCAGCGCTGTATACAGTTTCATAGTAAAAGATTTGGAAAAGCCCTTGGCTATAATAATTAAAGGAAAAGATCTGGATGTTCATTATGGAACAGCAGAAAACCCCGCTATAATTTGTCGTATCGATAAAGAGAAGCTTATTAACATCACTGCCGGAACGGAAACATTTCAGCGCGCTTTTATGACAGGAGATATGCAGGTAAAGGGCGAATTTAAGATACTCAGAAAGCTGGATTCGTTATTTAATTTCGGAAAATAAGCCCTCTCTGAGACATCTTTCCCAATCCTCAGTACTTAAGAAACTGATTTCGGGCTCTGCAACCTCCTTAGCAGAACAAATGCTGAGCTTATATCTATCATCGGCTGTATGATCAAAAGAATAAAAATACAGCTTTTTACCGCTATAGTTAATCTCCCGTTTCGAATAATCGACTGTAAAATCACTATCCAGTATCTTAAGTCCCAGGCCT
The DNA here is from genome assembly GCA_902803745.1 of uncultured Lachnospiraceae bacterium. GTDB lineage: Bacteria > Bacillota > Clostridia > Lachnospirales > Lachnospiraceae > NK4A144. The sequence continues at coordinate 6,095 of CADCRB010000019.1, read as the reverse complement.
TCTTCCTTGGAAAAAGCTTCTCTTACGGTCCAGACCTCAAAAAAGCAGGCCTCCGGATCCTTTGCGGACTCTATCATAGTCATCTCATCATCAGAGAGATATCTGTGAAAAATCTTCCAGTCCTTATCTTTCACAAGCTCTACATCCACACCTACCGGATAGCTGTCCTCAGCTAATGCGATTATTCTGCCTGAATGCGAGAGATTGAATTCAAAATCCGAGCGATTTGCTATGTGAGGTTTCCCTTCCATAGTAGTCTCCAGCTTAACCTCTTCACCAGGAAAAGCTCTGTACACTGCGGACTTTATCAGACATATACCTACTATGGAACGTATCCTGTCAGCTTCAAACTTGAAACGGCCTACTTTTTCCCTCTCGGATTCTGAAAGAAGCGGCAGCAGATCTTCCCACGTATTTTCAAGTCCAAGCTTATGATAATCCACCACTAAAACTCTTATTTTCCTTTTCTCCTTCACTTCTTCGTTATGCGCTGATATTTTATCACTATACATATGAATTATACGTTAATACACGTGCCAGGGAAATACGTTTCTAATCCTCTGGAACATTGACTATCTCTTAACAAAAAAAGATATCATACGAAACTGAACTCAGGATTTTATCACCGGAAGTAAAAGCCCGATAATATAAGGTTTCTATCGAATTATGCCGATATAATGTACAGAAGGATATATCAATAAGCGAATAATAATTTGAAAGAAAGGAGGCGGGAAATATGTTATCAGAAATGATCGCTCCGGTTGTGTTTTCGGAATACGTAAAGAACGAAGAAGAAAAGAAAAAAGAGAATGAGCGCAAGAAGAGAGAGAAAAAAGCGCAGATCAAAGCACTATTTGACGACACTGTTGCATATTATACTGCCTCCTCTTCCGCTGAAGACAGACATTATATCACATACGGACGAGACAAAAGATACATTAAGCACTAACTCTTTTTCATAACCCTCCTACATTATATAACTAAAAATCCCGGCCAGCTGGCGGGGATTTTTAGTTTCCTGAAGATTGATGCTCTTCTCTCCATTTCTTTATCTGTTCCAGACGCTCCTTAAATTTAATCTCTGCTCCCTGATTTCCGGGATTATAGTATTCTGTTCCGATTAGATTATCGGGCAGACATTGAATATCCGTTATTTTATCTTCATAATCATGTGCATATTTATACCCATGTCCATAGCCAAGCTCGTCCATGAGTCCGGTCGGAGCATTTCTTATTACAAGTGGTACAGGCTCCGCAAGATCATTTACCGCATCGTCTTTGGCTTTGAGATACGCTGTTTCCATTGAATTGGATTTAGGTGCGAGGGCTAAATAGATAACCGCCTCAGTAAGATGGACGTTGCACTCCGGAACCCCAATAAAATGACATGCCTGATAAGCAGAAACCGCGAGTGTCAGGGCATTCGGATCAGCAAGTCCTACGTCCTCTGCCGCAAATCTTGTTACTCTTCTTGCTATATATATGGGATCTTCACCGGCTTCAAGCATTCTTGCAAGCCAGTAAACAGCCGCGTCCGGGTCTGAATTTCTCATAGATTTGTGAAGAGCCGAAATAAGATTATAATGCTCCTCTCCATTCTTATCATAAAGAAGAGCTTTCTTCCCAGTGATCATCTCTATGATCTGCCTGGTAACAGTAATGGTGCCGTCCGAGGCCATATTCCCATTAAGCACCGCCATTTCAAGTGTAGAAAGCGCCATCCTTGCATCCCCGTTTGCATAGGACGCTATCGTCCCTAAAAGATCTTCTTCTAATATTATTTTCTGACCACCAAAGCCTTTTGGGCTCTCCAGTGCATGGATCAAAAGATTTTTTATATCCGACTTAGTGAGCCCCTTTAGCACGAACACCTTACATCTGGACAAAAGAGCACTGTTTACTTCGAATGAGGGATTTTCTGTTGTCGCCCCAATCAGTATGATGGTGCCTCTTTCGACGAAAGGAAGAAAAGCGTCCTGCTGGGCTTTATTAAATCTGTGTATCTCGTCCACAAAAACTATGGTCTTCTGGCCGTATCCTTTCATTCTATCGGCCTCATTCATGACTTCCTTTATTTCCTTTATCCCGCTTGTAACAGCAGAAAAAGTAATAAATTGAGCCTTTGTACTATTCGCTATAATCTGGGCAAGTGTAGTTTTTCCGACCCCAGGAGGTCCCCAAAAGATCATAGAGGAGATCTGATCGCTCTCTACAAGCCTTCTGATTATCTTTCCCGGTCCGACAAGATGTTCCTGTCCCACATACTCGTCAAAGCTTTCGGGGCGAAGCCTTGCTGCCAGTGGTTCCGGTATGCTATTGTCAAAAAGGGACATCTGTGACATTTCGTACCGAGAGAACCTTTCAATCCCCTGATTCTTCCTTTGGAGAAATAGTATACTTCTCCAGATCCATCAGAGCCTGTTCCACATACCTCCTGCAAGCCAGCGCCATCTCCAGGCCGCTGTATCTTGTCACTGTATCCGGATGTCTGAAAAGCTCCAGTTTTTTCGGTTCTATCAGCCTTACAAGCCTGCCATCGGCTAAAGCCGTCTTTCCCTCATCCGTCAGTTGTACTTCCAATTCCGCTCTAAGCGCTGCAGCAAATTCCCGATGCATCGAATCCCTCTTGTATCTCTTAAATCTCAATGAATCAAAAAGGGTTATCAATCCAGCGAAAATTAAGCGCTCATTTGTATTTGGGTTTGCCTTTTCCAGACAGGATATCCTGTATTCCCATTCCGCAGCAAATTCTCCTTTATCTACTTCGTCAAGCTTACTCTTAAATTCTTCATAATTCTGTCTTACAGGCACCCTTTTGCACAAAGGATAGATAATTCTTTCGTTTATCTCAAACTCCAACACCCTCAAGAAGGAAAGGCACAGCATATGACCCTCCCTGTCTCCTGATCCGTTTTTTAGCGCCGTGCAAAATTTCCATCCCGCTCCTTTATATGAAAACAGACCTGGGGCAGACAACATATCCTCCACAACTTTGTTCATTTCATGAGATGCTATTTCTTGGATAATGTACGGGGCATCCCTTTCAAGAACCGATTGTATCCTGTCGGCAGTTGGTTCGGTTCCAAACGATATCATACTCTTTCTAAAATGCTCCTTGTCTGTATAAAGCTGAGCCATGATCCCTGTCATATAAAGATTCCCATCATGAACAGTATCAGAGATTTCTTTCCAGTATCTTTCTGCCGCAGCTTCCGCTACCCCCTGCAAATGAATCCTTCTGCTAAGTTCCAGAAAATCTGCTATATCCGAAAGCTCCTCATACTGCCTGGGCACATCATCAATATCATCTTTGGGAACCGAATATAGTTTCGGCAGGTACTGAACATTATCTATCGGAATATGAAGATCTTCATCAACGTATACTCTAATAAGCTCATTCACCGCTTCATTAACGTTTATCATCTCGAATTTATCTTTGATCTTTCGTCTTAGATCATTTATATCAGATTCCGGTATCCCCGCTTCAATCAGCATCAGTTTTTCTTCATTCAGATTGTATACATCCACCATTAATCCTGCCACAAACCAGCGGTATCTCCTGTCAAAATATGTAGGATAGCCCATGACAGCTTTATGATCCGGTATCCACAAATGTCCTTGGGAACGCATTAAGGCACAGAGGTAATCCAAACAAGCTTCTGAAATGGATTCATATTCGCTGTAATAGCTCTCAAATTCATCGTACATCATCAGCTCAGCTAAAGACACAAGATAGAATTCCCTCTCTTCTATGTTATCTATCCGCTTTCCCTTCAATGCACCTCTTATCTTTTCATATTCGTCCTGCTCATAATATATTAGCATCTCCAAATAACGGGCTCCTGGAATCCCAGAATACTTCATAGCTCCGACCACTTCGAGAGCCTCACTGTATTTTCTGCATTTATAAAATTTATCAAAAGCCTGTTCGTACTGTCTTTTATCCATATGTATTATATGCTATCCTTTATGCTTATGATTTTTATCATATTAAGTCATTGCTGAATCTTTCAAAACCTTTACAGCGTATGAGCAGGTCGGGATCAGGCTTATCTTACGCTTTTCCGCCTCTTCAGTTACTATGTACACGAGGCGTTTTGCTATACCCTTTTTTCCATACTCCGGCGATACTTCCGTGTGAAAGATCACCCATCCTTCTTCTGTTGCCTGATAATCACATTCTCCTATCCTTTTATCACCATCATATGCCGCACTTCGTGAATACGCTTCCTCAAATACGATTCTCACATCGTGATTGTACACAATGCTCAGGGCTCCGGAAGGACATTTGGCAATCGATTGCCATATTTCACTCGTATCTGCCCTTCCAAGATCTATCCACGGTCTCCTCATAGGATCAAAGGTCGAGGGACTGCCATGTACACACTCCTTGGCATGAACACATTTTTCCGAGTTCCAAAATACGGTTATATCTTTGTTTTCATATAATCTATGCATATTACTGTTTACTCGTATTCTATTGTACCTGTAGGTTTCGGCGTAAAGTCATATAAAACCCTGTTGACTCCCTTTACCTCAGATGTAATCCTCTTTACCAAATGCTTCATAAGTTCAAACGGTATTTCCTCAACCTCTGCCGTCATGGCATCCTTCGTGTTTACGGCACGAATGATAACAGGCCATTCAAATACCCTCTCTCCATCTCGTATACCCGTTGATCTGAAATCAGGAACCACTGTAAAATACTGCCAAACCTTTCCTTCAAGCCCATGATTTGAGAATTCCTCTCTTAATATCGCATCTGCTTCTCGCACAGCCTCCAATCTGTCTCTGGTTATGGCGCCGGGGCATCGTACTCCAAGCCCCGGTCCAGGGAAAGGCTGGCGGTATACCATACCCGAGGGCAGACCTAGTCGCTCTCCAACCACACGCACCTCATCCTTGAAAAGAATCTTAACGGGCTCCACTAACTCGAAGTTCATATCTTCCGGAAGACCCCCGGCATTATGATGCGCTTTTATCCCTTTTTCACTCTCAAGTATATCCGGCCATATCGTGCCCTGAGCCAAAAACTCAATACCATCCAGCTTTCTTGCTTCCTCTGCGAATACTTCAATGAACTCTCCGCCGATTATCTTACGTTTAGTCTCAGGGTCTGTAACTCCGGCAAGTTTATCAAGAAATCTGTCAGTCGCATCTACATATATGAGATTTGCTTTCATCTGGTTTCTGAATACTTCTATTACCTGCTCTGGTTCGCCCTTTCGAAGCAATCCGTGATTGACGTGTACACACACAAGCTGCTGCCCGATCGCCCTGATCAGTATCGCTGCTACCACGGAAGAATCTACCCCTCCGGAAAGAGCGAGCAATACTTTCTTTTCCCCGATCCTGTCCCTAAGCTCTTTGACCTGCTCTTCTATAAAAGCATCCGCCAGCTCTGGCGTGGATATCCTGACCATATCCTCCGGTCTTCTGTCATTAATCATCTTCATGTTCCTCCTACTTTCTTTAATCATATTGTGGCATATATCGTCAGTCATCGGGAGACCAGCTCTTCTGGATATCCTCGATTACAACATTCTCATCAACCTTGACTACTATCTGATACTCATCCTCATATACTATCTCGCCGGGAAAATTAGTATAAACGACATAGTAAGGGTGCTCATACCTCTCCATCAGCCATAGAAGCGGGTTTATCATCTTCATCATCATTTCCGCATTATCCATCTTGAAGTAGCAGATGACCTTTTCCTGTCTCTTACACTGCGGTGGCCACGGCAATTCCTCGGCAAACCACGCATCAATCTCTTTGAACAGTCCTACATCCTCCTCATCCATTACACCGTTCGTAACCATCTGATTGAGCATACTGAAAATACCCTTGCCTGTACGGGTATTTGCTGCGAGTTCTTTTCCCTGTATCCTGCAATATTTGAACTTCATGTGTTTTATCCTTATTCCACGCCAAATTTTGCTGAGATGACATCAAATCTAAATTTTTATTTTACCCCTTTTCACCTTGAAATAAAAGCTTTGCCGCACGGAGGTATTTAATATATTACATAGGTAGCCTTGGAAAGGACATAAACATATGAACTGTGAATTTTAATAAGATAGTTGATGATTTT